>NZ_CAWUDO010000056.1:0-56290 GCF_963920935.1 Nostoc sp. CCY 9925
GCAAAAAAACCAAAGTATGTAACGGAAAGTAAAGTTGCTCAAAAAGCTTTTCCCTCCTGCCTCCTGCCTCCTGCCTCCTGCCTCCTGCCTCCTGCCTCCTGCCTCCTGCCTCCTGCCTTGTCATAACGATAATTTTCAACACCGACCTACTTATGAGACGAAGCAGAGAACCATAAATCATCGCTTCACTCACCTCTGAATACACCTTATAATCTTTGCTTAACCCCCGAAATCGATTCAGCTTTTCCATTGGTTCGCTCAACAATCCACCGCTTGGGCAACTGCTCAAACGTCTCAGAGGTTCGTGTAATCACTTCCACCCGCACCCGCTCACCACAGACCTGCTAAACAGCATTGGCAAAGTTTTTGCCAGAATACCCCTGGTCTACCCAGATCAGTTCTAATTTGGACAACTTCTCTTTTGCTTCATCCAGCACAACCACCGTCCCTAATCGTTCTGAGGCATTTACTTCGGTTACCAGAACCCCAATCAACAATCCTTGAGAATCTACGACGATATGCCGCTTACGTCCTTTAACCTTCTTGCCACCATCGAAACCGTAGACCTCCCCTTTATAACCCTCTTGTGTCACTTGCGGAAAACAATAATCGGAGCGAAACTCTGAAGCTTTGATGGAATAAAGTTTTGAGCTTTTCTTTTCTAACAGAAACTAAAATTTATAGCCAAAAACTCAAAAGTAAAGCTCTCAAAAGCTTTCAGACATTGGCTTCTCCCAAAGTGACAGAACAGGGATAAGAAAAGTCTTCAGGTTGGATCTGGGTCTTTATCACAAGTTCTACGACGACAGGCAAAATCTTAAAACCCTTCTGCCTTCTGCCTTAAAGCGCGTAACCTTTCATCATCACCAAAAGTGGCCAAGAACCCATAACTTTGCCGCGTTCTATTGGAAGCATAAGCTTGCCGTTGCGGCAAAGTTATGGGTAAAGTCACACAACGACGACAAATAATTAGTCACTGTACAAATGGACGTAACTGGATTCGAACCAGTGACCTCTACGATGTCAACGTAGCGCTCTAACCAACTGAGCTATACGTCCTTAACCACACAATTATCAATCATAACACATACTTTTGTTAAAAAGCAAGATAAAGAATCTAGATGATTTCAGTACTATTCGACCCTAGTGTATGATCGTTAAGGTTATTCGGTTCTGGTGGGGGTCAGCTACCAGAGGTAACGGGGAAAGTTCGGTGCAAATCCGGCGCTGTCCCGCAACTGTGAACTCATTTGAGATTTGAGATTAGCTTGCCTCAGGAATCCAAAATTACAAATTGAGTGAGTCAGGATGCCCGCCGAAGTAGATTTATTAGTTCCACATTTCTGCGAGGTACAGATGACTGCGACTGCAAATATTTCCCCAACCGATCGCTGTGATGTTCCAGACCACACTTTATTTGTTTGCAAAACCTGTGCCAGCGTTTGGCAAGATGGAAAACGTTTACCTGGAAGTGGTGGCGAACAACTAGTAGAGCAACTCCAGCACTTAGCACAAGATTGGGACTTGCGAGACGAATTCCCAATTCAAGAAGTTGAATGCATGAGTGCTTGTAATCGTTCCTGCGTGGTTGCCTTTGCTGCCAAAGGCAAATTAACATATCTATTTGGCGATCTAGCCCTTGATGGCAGTGCATCTGCGATACTAGAGTGTGCTAGTCAGTACTATGCCAAGCCAGATGGTTTACTGCCTTGGTCAGAACGTCCAAAAGCACTAAAAAATGGCATTTTGGCAAAAATTCCATCTTTATGATCCGCATTTTAATTCTGGGTGGGACAGGAGATGCGGCAGAACTAGCTGCTAGACTGGCGAGTATAGAAAGGGTAGAAGTAATCACATCCCTAGCTGGTCGCACCCGTGACCCATTAGTTCCTTTGGGTGATTTGCGGGTTGGAGGCTTTGGTGGTGTTGCTGGATTGGCTAGTTATCTGGAAGTAATGCAAATCGACTTGCTAATTGATGCAACCCATCCTTTTGCTAGCCAAATTTCCTGGAACGCTGTAGATGCTGCAACCAAAGTCGGAGTAACCAATCTAAGGTTAATTCGTCCGCCTTGGCAAAAGGTAAGTGGCGATCGCTGGATTGAAGTTGATAGCGTTGCAGCCGCAGCTACAATCCTGCAAAACCAAGCACAGCGAGTATTTCTGACAGTTGGTAGGCAAGAACTCGCCGCCTTTGCTCATCTCAAAGAAATTTGGTTTCTCATGCGAATGATTGACGCTCCTACTCCTGATGCCTTAGTGCCACCAGGGATGTTATTGTGCGATCGCGGTCCCTTTACCCTCTATAACGAAAGGGAAATCCTGATTCACCACAATATCGATACCATCGTCAGTAAAAATAGCGGTGGTGATGCAACCTACGCCAAAATCATTGCCGCACGAGAACTTGAGGTGAAAGTTGTGATGGTGAATCGTCCAGCCATACCACCAGGAAATTACGTTACTAATGTTGATGATGCTTTGGCGTGGGTGTTTGACAAGTTGCACGATTAGTATTGCTAAGAAGATGAAAAAGAAAATTGGGCTTTGGATAATTGAACTTGAGTTAATGAATCTTTCCCTCACTCTAACTAAAGTCCAAGTCCGTGCCTCTGAGAATCGTAAACAGACAGTTTTATTTAAATAAAACCTTTTATTCTGTCGAATTGACTTTAAAATTAAATACTCAAAAAGCTCCCCGGCTTTTCAAAGAAATCGGCGAGCTAAATAAAAGAGGATTGCTATAGATATTTATCAAATTGTTGCTAATGCCGGTTCTGCTAAAAAATATTTCAGATTTTCCTTATCAGTGGCAAATTTCAAATAGACAGACGCCATTTCTGGTGTTAGAAATTCAATCATTAATCTGTTTTCGACCCAGAACTCTATGACATCAAAGAAAGAATCACGGTTACAGCGCACTACGCGCCAGCCTTCACGGACACCAATTTGTTCAATTTCTTTCTGGCTAGTGGGTACAGAAATAGCTGCATGAATATCTGTAAACCTTGAAGTAATAGCAGTATGCACAAATACACATTCGTCATCACCTTCACCAGGCTCTATTTGAGAACCTAAAGGATAAAGTTCAATGGCTGTACCGTGTTCATCGAAAGGTATAACCATATAACTGCTTGGGTTAGGAGGAAAAGGAACAGCTTGTGCTTTTAGAATTTCTGCAAAAACTTGAGCAACATGGTTGGGGTTTTTAACAGCAATGGAAATATGGTGAATCATAGAATAACCTCAGTTCGATATCTTGTAGATTACGAAATAATCGGGGAAAACTAGGGGAGACAAATCTGATTTTTGTACAGAACTAAAAAAAATATGTGCTGGCTGTTAATGGGTAATAGGCAATAACATGCAACAGTAAATAGGCGACAGGTGGCAGGTAAAAAGCAATAGTTTCTCTTGCCTATTGCCCTTTGCCATCCTACTGTGGTCGCCCGTAATGAGCTTTACCTTGACCGTCTGTAGTTTCAAGCACTAGAACTTGCTGTCCATAGTCATTGGTTTGAATTGACCACTGGTAGGTTTCAGGCTTTGCTGAATTGCGGCTGGAGTAGGTGCGTCCGCTATTGCAGATTTGCCCTTGGGATGTGCTGTCGCTGGGTTGAAAAGTCAAACGGCCAGCTTCAACTTTAACTTTGCCTTTTTCCTCTATGAATAGGTTAGATGTGCAGTTGTAGGTGGTGATTTGAATCAGCCTCCTTCGCTGGTAGCTACCGTTAGAAGTGAGTTGGAATTGATCGCTAGAACCGTTCGGGGCTGCTGGCCGCCCTGTGTAGCTGTCTTCATATTGGATGGATGAAATTCGACCGTACCGCCACTCACCTTGGAGTTCGGTAGGTACTCCAGCATTATTTTGAGCCTGACTGGCACTTGGGTAAAAAACAAGGCTGGCATTGAGACCCAAGCCAAGGACACTAGCAGCTAACAGACGAGTAGTTTTTGACATAGAATTGAGTTGCTTATTTGTTATTGAGTACAGATGAATTTTTTGGAATAGATTTATCAACAAGAATTCTGAATTCAGAATTCTGTTCTATATATTGTTTGTACTTACTTGATGTAGTTTCCAAATTTATCCAGCAAACTGCAATCCGTATTTGTTGAAAACAGGCTGCACTTTTTCCATGTTTACTGCTGGACTATCTGCTACTTCACCCATTTCTTCATAAAACTTTTTCGCTCCCTTGGGTGCAATTAAAACTAAGAATTTAGTAGTAGCAGAACGAACTTTGAAGGCGTGTAGTGCATTGTGAGGAATGTTAACGAAACAGCCTGGTGATGCCAAAATTGTTTCTGTACCAATTTGGATATCTATTTCACCTTCTAGAATATAAAATGCTTCTTCCCAGGGGTGAGTGTGCAGTGGCGGGCCATTTTCTTGTGTATCTGTAATTTCATAAACTGCCCAAGTTCCATTTGTTTCTTCGCCTGTTGCTTTGGTTGTAAAATGTGCGCCAAGAACTGAAAATTGATTACCTTCGCCTGGTGTCAGAATAATTGGTTTACGGATGGTTGAAGTTTGCATATAAGCTATTCCTTGTTGTGTAATTTAGTAGATATCAGCTACAAACTTGATTTGATGTTTATTAGATTAGTGGTGAATCGGGGAGAAGTAGGGGAGACAATTGAGTAATTGATATTTTTTTTGTAACTGATTATTAAGAAACTGAACTAACGTGAAAATTTCTAGGAATAATGAGTAACCTATTCTGGCGAAAGTCGATATTGTGATGCTTAACCAGTCACTCAAATTCCCCAAAGCTGACATCTTAGTAATTGATGACACACCAGAAAACCTAAACCTCTTATCTGCCATGCTGACGGATCAGGGATATAAAGTAAGGAGTGTAACTAAAGGTTCTACGGGTTTACGCGGTGCAAATGCAGTTCCTCCGGACTTGATTTTGTTGGATGTGAATATGCCTGAGATGAATGGCTATGAAGTCTGTCAAAATTTGAAGGCGAACGATCGCACTCGTGAAATTCCGGTAATTTTTATCAGCGCTTTGGGTGATGTCCTAGATAAAATAAAAGCTTTTGCAGTTGGCGGGGTAGACTATATCACTAAGCCTTTTCAATTAGAAGAAGTTTTAGCGCGAATTGAAAATCACTTGACGATTCGGCAATTGCAACAACAACTCCAAGCCCAAAATCAGCAGTTGCAGCAGGAAATCCACGATCGCACTAAAGCAGAAGAGAAGTTTGCTAAAGTTTTTCGTTCTAGTCCCAATCCAATTGCGATCGCTACAGTTTCGGAAGCTCGTTTTCTTGACGCGAATCCCAGTTTTTTAAGGATCAGCGGCTATTCTCTAGAGGAAGTGATCGGACACACCGCTACCGAAATTGATTTGGGTAAAAATACAGTAGCATTCGCCCAAAAAATCCAACTTCTGCCGGAAACTGGCTCGCTTTACAATCAAGAATTTGAATTTTGTACTAAGTCTAGTGAAGTCAAAACCATATTAATATCTATCGAATTGATTGACTTAGCCGGAGTACCTTGTGCTTTATTAATTGCCAATGACATCACCGAACGCAAACGTTTAGAAAACGAGTTTATCTCTTTAGTCAGTCATGAATTGCGTACACCTCTAACTTCCACAATGGGAGCATTAGATTTGTTGGGTGCAGGACAATTAGGAACTCTCACCCAACAAGGGCAAAAAGTCCTGAGCATTGCGACAACTAATACTGAACGCCTGATGCGCTTGGTGAACGATATTCTTGATTTAGAGCGGATGAAATCGGCCAAAATCTTCATGCGAAAGGCCAAATGTAATGTCGCCGAATTGCTAATTACGGCAACGGAAGCAATGCAAGCAATGGCAGATAAATTACAAGTCCAACTAATTGTCAATCCTTTGACAATTGAACTTTGGGCAGATTCCGATCGCCTACTACAAACATTGACAAATTTACTCAGTAATGCTATCAAGTTTTCGGAACCAGGCGATCGCGTGTGGATTAGTGCTATTGTCTCAGAATCTAAAACCGTTGATTCTCAAGAAAGTCAGAATTCCCTTACTTCCTCACCCAACTATGTTTTGATTACCATCCAAGATGAAGGACGAGGAATTCCTGAAGATAAATTACAAATTATCTTCGAGCGTTTTCAGCAGGTAGATGCATCTGATTCCCGTAACAAAGGAGGAACAGGTTTAGGACTTGCCATTTGTCGGAATATTGTGCAGCAACATAACGGTAAAATCTGGGTTCAGAGCATTTTAGGGCAAGGCAGCACATTTTATGTCCTTTTACCTTTAACTACTTAGTCTTTACAAAGGACAAACGACAAAGAACAAATGACAAAGAACAAAAGTTTTACCCTACTTTTCCCCGATCGCATTTTAGAATAATTCCAGACCGTCAAGCTAACCAGCATCACATATCATGCGAGAGTAACATAATGAACAGAAGTATCTTGATTGTTGATGATGAAGAAGATGTGCAAGCGATCGCAAAATTGGGACTAGAAATGGGTGCTGGTTGGAACGTGTTGACTGCTTGTTCTGGTCGAGAAGCGTTGAATGTAGCTGCCAACTTTAAACTTGATGTTATTTTATTAGATATGATGATGCCTGATATGGATGGGCGTGCCACTCTGCAACAACTCAAGGCTAACCCAGTTACTCAGTCAATTCCTGTCATTTTACTAACTGCTAAAGTCCAGGATTCAGATCGGGATACCTTTACAGGCTTAGATGTAGCTGCTGTCTTTGCCAAACCTTTTCGTCCTCTGAAACTAGCAGGACAAATCAGTGAAGCATTGGGTTGGTGCTGATTGTAAATTAGTACAAATATTTTATAAATTGAGCAGATACCAATGACAGCTTATTATGACTCCATAGCCGAGCAGTATAAAAAATCCAAACAATTGCCCTTTCGTCTGCATATTGAAGCATATACATACTTTAATTTGCTTGGGAATTTAGTTAACAAATCAATCCTTGATTTGGCTTGCGGAGAAGGATTCTATACCAGACAATTCAAACTCCAAGGCGCAGCAAAGGTGGTAGGAGTAGAAATTTCTGAAAAAATGATTGAACTCGCAAGACAAGAAGAAGCTACGCAATCCCAAGATATTGAATATATTCTTGCTGATGTACTAGAACTCGGCAAAATTGGCAACTTTGATTTGGTGGCGGCTTCTTTTTTATTAAATTATGCTCAAACGAAAGAAGAATTACTCAAAATGTGCCAAACCATATTTATCAACTTGAAACCAGGTGGTCGTTTTGTGACCATGAATAATAATGCTTCTCAACCGCCTACATCTTATCTTGCAACTAAAAAATATGGATTGATTAAAAGCATCAACTCACCATTAATAGAGGGCACGCCGATAACATATACAATTTATGGTAATGGGCAGGAATTTAGCTTTGATAACTATTATCTCAGCACAGAAACTTATGAATGGGCATTTCGGAGTGTTGGTTTCCAAGAGGTTCGCTGGCAAAAACCAATAGTTTCTCCTGAAGGTGTGGAGGAATTTGGTCAAGAGTTTTGGCAGGATTTTATTGACTGTGTGCCCATAATTGGTATTGAGTGTGTCAAAGGGATTGGGGATTAAGTTTTGGGTGCCGGGATTGGGTATTGGGCACGAAACCCAACACCAAGATTCTGTTATTTATTGAATTTGGGCAGTCGTTTATTGAATTCGGGCAGTCATTTATTGAATTTGGCTAGTCGTTTATTGAATTTGGCTAGTCATTTATTGAATTTGGCTAGTCATTTATTGAATTTGGCTAGTTGTTTATTGAATTCGGGCAGTCGTTTATTGAATTCGGGCAGTCGTTTATTGAATTAATCCAAAACTTGTACTGAGCGTACCCCTGCGGGGAAGCAAGCTAGGCGTAGCGTCTCGTAGAGAAGTCGAAATATCTCAAATCCAAAATGTGACGATGGATATTAGACTTCTTGGATGAATCAAAAGCCCTCACCCTAAATCCCTCTCCCAAGCGTGGGAGAGGGACTTTGAAATTTGCTCCCCTTCTCCCAATTGTGGGAGAAGGGGTTGGGGGATGAGGGCAAATTTTGCATTCGTGCAAGAGGTCTATTGTTGTTTAATTTGCTAGCCAGAAAGCGACGTTACGCACATAGGTTTTGATATCGTCCAAAGCGCGTGGCTCTTTTTTCATACCATCTCCCGGTGCTTCATCTACAAAAGTAGGACAGCCTTTTTCAGTATCCCAGTTGTAATCTACTAAATGGTGGAAGCTGGAATTAGCTACTGCTCGTCCTAATCTATTTCCTTCTGGATCTTGATGATGCTCTATTACTACAACAAGATTGAACTTACGGCTAGTAACTAAACTTTTTCCTAAGGCAATTACCCGCGCATTTTCATTGCTTAAAGGCGCACCAATCCCGCCTTCGTGGGGATGCGCGGGAAAAAATTCGATATATCCCGAAGGCGAATTGGGATTTTTGAACAGTTCGTGAATGGGTTCAACAATGGTAATTTTTTGATAATCGCCATTAGCCCCAGAATGATAGTTGGGCCAAGAAATATAAGTTGTAAATGAGTCATCTCGGCTCCAGCGAGATTCATCAGGATCGGGGTTTTTTGTGTTGAAATAATGGACATCACCAATATCAATTAAACCGCACATCGAACAACCCATATCTTGATGATCGCGTGTTGTCAGAATACCACCACCGCGTTGCCTAAAAGCATTAATTCCGGTAATGTCCTTTTCGGTTAAACCATTACCTACATCTAAAGCAAATAGCCAAAGTTCATCAAAATCTGATTTGTCAAGTGTACTTAATACTGGGTCACCACCAACTGCATTAGACTCGTAATCGCGTCCTGTAACCTCAAATAAAGAATTTCCCGCTTCATCTTTAATTGATGCTAAATAATCTTGCAACATTGAGAAACGAAAAATGCTCCAATCATCTTCAGTCGTAGGAATCGTAGTCTGCAAAAGAATACGAATTGGTTTTGCCATAACCTGTGCCAGACGAATACACAATAGAGTATAGCGATCGCTTTGCACTAATGCTTAAATAATTCCTAAACATCCCTCCCAAGTATGAAAGCATTTGACAACTCTAGATAGTGGCATTAATAGCTCAGGATGGCTAAGCTAG
Organism: Nostoc sp. CCY 9925; assembly: GCF_963920935.1. NCBI lineage: Bacteria > Bacillati > Cyanobacteriota > Cyanophyceae > Nostocales > Nostocaceae > Nostoc > Nostoc sp. CCY 9925. The sequence continues at coordinate 9,114 of NZ_CAWUDO010000056.1, forward strand.
GTAAAAGTGATTTACTATCACTTGATCGTATAGATCCTCTGTAGCGCGTGCTGGGGATTTGTGCCTGTCTAGGTAGCTTCAATTCAACGTTCCTTAGCACAGCAACAGACGCAAAACAGATATGAAAGCAGAACAACTCCTCAAAAATTATGCGGCAGGCATAAGAGACTTTACTGGTGTCAACTTGAGTGAAGCCAACCTCAGGGAAGCTAACCTTAAAGGCGCAATTTTAGATAAAGCCATCTTGGACGGAGCTAATTTGAGTCACGCGAATTTAGCGCAAACTAGTTTCATTGAGGCAGACTTGAACGGAGCAGATTTGAGTGATGCCAACCTCAGCGGTAGCAACTTAACTGGAGCTATTTTGGATGGAGCTATTTTGGATGGAGCTAATTTGGATGGAGCTAATTTGAGTCAGGCTGATTTGACAGTTGCCAAACTGATTGAAACTAACTTAACCGAGGCGGAGTTACAGCAAGCAAGCTTAATTGCTGCAAATTTAAATGGAGCCGATTTAAGTGGCGCAGATTTAACGGTAGCCGACTTATCCCAAGCAAATCTTAGCGAAGCAGACTTAAACCAGGCAAATTTAAGCGGAGCAAATTTAGAGGGAGCCAATATAGAAGGGACAATCTTGGATGAGAATAGGTAATATCATGTTCGGGTGAAGACTTATCATTAGGACTGACGCGGGGACGCGGGGACGCGGAGAAATTTTAATAATAAGTGATTATCCGAACTTGATATGACTTAGGATTTGATGGGAAAACTGTTTGGCGATTATTAAAAAATAAAATGCAAGATGCTATGATACCATCTTGCATTTTCCAAATTTCTTATTTTTATCTGGATAGAATCATGAAACGCTCATCGCGATTAAGCAATCACATCAAAATTGTTATTGCTTAGTGACACTCCACCAACTAGTTGGGCAAATTTTACCTGAGTAAACGCACCCCCACTGCCATCTTGATCAAAGTACAATGCACCTGTAGTGCCATCATAGATAAATCGCTGAGCGATGGTTGTTGCAGATGTTCCCAGGGTAAACTGATTAGCTGCAAGTGTACCTATTGATAACCCACCACCAAAACCATCAGCCGATACCTGAATCAGTTCATTAGTAGCGTTGAAGTCATAAATAATATCAACGCCATCATTGAAACTATAAAAAGCAAAGGTATCAGTACCATTTCCTCCATAAAGGGTATCATCAGCGTTCCCACCTTTGAGGATGTCATTGCCATTGCCACCATTAAGGGTGTTATTGCCTCCTGAGAGGGTATCATAAATGCTTACAATGGTGAGAATGTCATTGCCATTGCCACCATTGAGGGTATTATTGCCTGAGGGGGAAAGGGCAAAGAGAGTATCATTGCCATCGCCACCATCGAGTAGATTATCGCCTGATGAATAGTCAATTTTTAAGGTATCGTCGCCAGCACCACCATTGAGGGTGTTATTTCCTGAGGTAGTGTAGCCGTACACATCGTAAGCTAAGTCCGAAGTGGAGGCCGAGAGAGAATCATTGCCATCGCCCCCCAAGAGCAGGTTATCGCCGATTGAAAAATCAACATTCAAGGTATCGTTGCCAGCACCCCCGTTGAGGGTATTATTGCCGGAGGTGGTATAGGTTTCGGTAAAAGATCCGAAATCATAGTCGAAAAAGCCAGAAGCAACAAGATAATCATTGCCATTGTCCCCAGAGAGCAGGTTATCGCCTGTTGACAAACTAGCTCTTAAGGTATCGCTACCAGTACCACCGTTGAGGGTGTTATTGCCAGATGAATAACCAAGAAAATTCAATCCTGTCAAGTAACCACCGACTAATAAGCCAGAGGTGGAGAGAGAATCATTGCCATCGCCCCCAGAGAGCAGATTATTACTTGTTGAATCGGAATCATCCGATAGAATATCGTTACCAGTACCACCAATGAGAGTATTACTGCCCGCACCGCCCCTCAAAACATCGTTACCGCTCTTGCCATCGATTTTGTCATTACCTCCTTGACCATTTATGACATCATCTGAGTTGTCAAAGCCGTTGATATTGTTGTTCAAATCGTTCAAGAAGGTGACTGTGTTCTTTTTGAAGACGGTGCTTTGGTTGAAATTAGCATCGAAGACATCAAAGCTGTCCGTGATGGTAGTTTGTCCATAAAACAGAATATTGCCGACCTCGGCTAAATTGTCTAGATTTTCTAGAGCAAAGTTTTGCAAGACTACTTTGATATTACGAAATCCCCCTGTAAAGGTTATTTCTAAGTCGTTAGCATTTTGAGTTAATAGCAGATTTCTCGCAGTTTGCTCAGATTGTGTAAATTGCAAAATATCCAATGAGGCAATTACTGCCGCTGATGGGTTTGAGCCTTTACCAATGCCACTGAAATCGGTGATAGTGGTAACAGGGCATATATCATAACCTAGAACAAATTTATCCTTGCCACCGCCACCAATTAAGATTTTATTGTTCGTACTGCTAAAAGGAAAGAGATCGTTCGATTGACTATAGAAGGTATCGTTACCAGCGCCACCGTTGAGGGTGTTATTACCAAAAGCGTCAAATGCAGAGAGAGTATCATTACCATTACCTCCAAACAGCAGATTATCACCCCATGAATTGTCAATATTTAAGTAATCGTCACCAGCGCCACTGTTAAGGGTGTTATTGCCAGAGGAGGCAAAGAGAGTATCATTACCATCGCCTCCAATGAGACTATCATTCCCTAGACCATCAACGAGAGTATCATTCCCTAGACCACCAACGAGAGTATCATTCCCCGCATCACCACGCAGCAGGTCGTTGCCACTCTTGCCGTCGATTTTGTCGTTACCCCCTCGACCATTGATGACATCATCTGAGTTGTCAAAGCCGTTGACATCGTTATTCAGGTCGTTAAAGAAGGTGACTGTGTTCTTGCGGAACGGGTTTTGTTGGGTGGAGTTGGCATTAACCACATCAAAGCTGTCTGTAATGTTGGTTTGTCCATCAAACAAGATATTGCCCAGCGTTGATAGGTTATCTAGGTTTTCCAGAGTAAAGTTTTGCAGGATAACTTTACCATAACTTTCTTCAAAAGAAATTTCCAAATTCTTGCCATTCTGGGTGAGTAGCAGATTTCGGGCACTTAAGCCAGAACCTTGGAATATCAGGGTATCCACTTCGCCTATAACTGCTGCCGAGGGATTTGAGCCTTTACCTACGCCACGAAAATCGGTGATGATATTAGTCTCGTCGAAGTTGAAAAAAGACGAGTTGTAAACAAATTTATCGTTGCCACCGCCACCAGTCAGGGTGTCGTCGGCTCCATAAGCGTCGGTGTAGTTGTAAGCTGTGATAGTATCATTCCCAGCTTTACCGTTAATCCTGTCAGCCTCGTAGGTGCCCGCTAGGGTATCATTACCGTTGGTTCCATTGATATTTGCCATAACTTTTACCTTCCTGAATTGATTTTTTCGGTAGCTTTAAGTTCTGAACCTGCTTTTAATGCTGTTTTAGGGCACTAGGACTTACGCAAAAAACTTCTCTAACCCTTATTACTCCGTGTCCTCTGCGTCCTTTGTGGTTCGTTTTCCGTTACCTGTGCGTAAGTCCTGGACACAATGAATTCACTGAAAGTTGACCCTTTTAGGAATACTTTAAAGTCACCTTTAAGGGTTAGCAATTTTTCCCAAAGATTCACTCTGTTGACCTGCTTGGAAGTAACACTTATCCAAACGTAGAACTATCTAAGTCTTAAGCACTGTCAAATTCCTTAGCGTGTGAATTCAGAAAAATACGTCGTTTCAGGCTCTGAACAATCTTTGATTCAGTAGTTATCGCTGAAAAAACGTCAAAAAATCAAGCTCGAATGCCTGAAATTCACACTTCATCTTTGATTTGTTGTCAATGCATAAATCTTACTGTCCTGAAAATATGGCTAAGCATTCAGGGGAGAGGCAAAAGAATTTTCATGCTCTTGTTGTGAGCTATATGCCTGTGGGAATTTAGCTTGAAAATAGGGAACATCTAAATAACATGATAATAGTTAAGTCCAGAATATTACTTAGATGTCTATACTTAAAAAGCTATCTTTGCATACTCTTCATATTTTTGATGTATACATGTATATAAAACTACTGAGCTTTATGTAATCTTTATATTTTTATTATTGATTGCAGCGATGTCTGGGTTGAGCTATACCAAAGGATGAAGAAGATCGAGCGATCGCTTGACATTATTTTACAATACCTCTTTGGCGCTAAAAATATAAATGCGATCGCCTAGAGTCTAAGTTGGTATTTCGTTGATATCAAAATCACTGTCACTCAAATATCGCATTAAGATTGACTCTAATTGAAATACTCGAATTGGTTTCAAAAGATAGTCGTTAGCACCAGCTTGCAAAAGAGAAATTTTATCTTCTGAAAGTTCGCTAAACCCCATCATTATCACGTGCAAATCTAGTAAATAAGGCTCTTGTCTGAGAATATTTAATAAATCCCAGCCACTAGCATCACCTACTAACTGAACATCTAACAAAATTAAATCTGGCTCTAGGATTTGCACCTGCTTCAAAAAATCATTGTCGCTATTTATCCACTTGACTCGATACCCAATTGTCTGGAGATAATCTTGTAATACAATGCCAGTATTTTGCTCGTCTTCCACAAGTAAAATAGTTTTATTTTGAGGGATGCCTGGAGGAGACGATGCAGAAAAAGTAGAATTTTCTCCCTCATCTACCTCATCTTCGAGATGCAATCGATTTGGTAGAAATAAAGTAAACTCACTACCTTCTCCCAAAGTGGATGTAAGGCTCACATCTCCACCGTGCAAACGTGCTAATTTGCGTGTCAAAGCTAAACCTAAACCCGTACCTTCATACTGCCGATTTAACTTACTATCAAGCTGTTTAAACGGTTCAAATAAAAATTGAAAGTCACTTGAGTCAATACCAATTCCAGTATCTGAAACTATAAATTTCATCCCTTGTGGTAGTTTTTTTACTACCAGAGATACCTTACCGGCTGGAGTAAATTTAACAGCATTAGTGAGCAGATTAAGTAGCATTTGTTTGATGCGCCGTTCATCAGCAATGCAAGTATCTGCTTTGGGGTCAATTTCATATGTGAGTTGTAATCCTTTTTCTAAGGCGCGATCGCGCACCGTCGATATGGCATAATTACATATCTCTGACACTGGCAAAGGTAAAAGCAGCAATTCTTCTTTGCCTGCTTCTACCTTAGACAAGTCCAGGATATCATTAATCACCGCCAGTAACTGTTCGCCACTACTGTATATACAGTTGATATATTCCTTCTGTTTTTCATTAAGAGAGCCAATTATTTCTTGTTGTAGCAATTGCGACAAGCCCATAATTGCATTTAGAGGCGTTCGCAGTTCGTGGCTCATGGTTGCTAAAAATTCACTTTTTGCTCGACTGGCTGCTTCTGCTGCTTCTTGGGAAGCACGTAGTTTCAATTCTGTTTGCTTGCGTTCAGTAATGTCCTCAATCATCGCTAGAAAAAACTCAGGTTGGCCATTGCTGTCTGGAATCACAGAAACAGAAATATGAGTCCAAATTAAGCTACCATCTTGATGTGGGCAGCGTCTTTCCATTTCAATACGATGTCTATCTGCGGGTTGTTCTTTAACTTGGACTTTTGAAATTTTTCCTAAATCCGTGCGAATTCGCGACACCAATTGTTTGTAAATCTCTAAATCCCCTTTCTGCGTGCAAACGTAATTTATAAAGCGTTTCCCGTATAGCTCTTCTCGGCTATATCCTAAAATCTCAGACAGTGCCACATTGGTATCGACTATCTGTGCTTTCATGTCTATAAGTGCAATGCCGATAGAAGAACGCTCAAAAATTGCCCGAAATTGCGCCTCACTTTGTCGCAGTGCTTCCTGTGCTGCGTTTCGCTGGCTTGCTTCCATAGCCAAGGTGACGAAATCTGCAATTGAGCCAGCAAAAGTTTCTTCTTCCAAAGTCCATTGGCGACCTTCGCCTACGTGTTCGTGACACACTACGCCTACTAAACGCCCTTCTAGCCAAATTGGTGCATCCAGCAGGGATGTGATACCAAAAATAGAAAGATAAGACTCTGATAATTCTTGGGTTCTGATATCGTTTCTAGCATCATCTATCGCAATGCTACGTTCCTGTTCTAAAGCCTGAAAATAAGCAGGATAATTTCTTTTGAAGAGCGAGCTACCAAAGCTATGTTCCTTAGTATTGACATCGTACAAATCGATGCATTCGATTTTTGAGCGTTCTTGATTATATAACCACACCCCAACTCGCTCCACTAAAAGCGTCCGAGCAGCAGTTTCTGTGATTTCCCTGATGGCCGCATTCAGATTACCTTGCTGAAATGTTTTGCTCCTTGCTAGTTGTACCAAGGTTTGGCTTTGTTTTCGCCGACTATCTTCTCTAGCTGGTAAACCCTCTTGGGCTTGGTTATGCTCTGTGATATTTCTAGCCGCGACCACTTGCATGAGTTGTCCTCAAGAAGAAATAATTTTGCCTCGCAGTTCTACGGAAACAATAGAACCGTCTTTGTATAACTACAATTACTCCATAGGGTTTTTCATAACCGGAAAGTATATTTGTTTTAATGAAATTTTCTGATTTTGGAATGACTAGTTCCAAACTAGAATTTGCCAATCAGTTCTGTAACTTTATACCAGTCTTTTTTGCCTCAATGAATCATAATTGGCATTAAAAATCATTTAACTATCAAGTAGTATAGTATTTTTAAAACTTGGCTGGTACAGCCAATGTAATCATTACATCACTTAATTGTGATAATTGCTACCTTGATACCAACCGATACAATTCCTCAGGGTTGGATTCTTGATTTGTTCTGACTAAACACAATACCCTTGAATTCCCCTACAGAAAGATATCTAATGACTTAAATTTTGCCAGAATTAAGTTAATGGTAGCTGTTACAAAGGTGGAGCGATGATGGATAGTAATGTGAGAATTGTTTCCTTAATTCCCGGTGGAACAGAGATTTTAGCCGCATTAGGATTGGTTAACGCTATTGTAGGGCGATCGCACGAATGCGATTACCCCCCAGAAATCCAAAATCGCCCTATTTGTACCCAAGCACGCCTCAATTCCAATGCTTCCAGCAGCCAAATTCACGATGAGGTGAACAATTTGCTGCAATCGGCTCTCAGTATCTACCAAATAAAAACAGATGTTTTAGAGCAGTTGCAGCCCACTCACATTCTCACTCAAGACCAGTGTGATGTCTGTGCTGTCAGCTTGCACGAAGTCGAAAAAGCAGTTGCTACACTCGTTGAGAGCCAACCCCAGATTATTTCTTTACAACCTAACATTCTCCAAGATATTTGTGCTGACATTGAGCGAGTAGGCAACATCTTCGGCGTAGATTCAGTAAAAGTCATAGAAAATCTAGAGGCTCGTGTCAAAATTTGTGAGCAAAGAATCCAAGGACTTGGTTTAAATGAACTGCCCACCATTACTTGCATCGAGTGGATCGATCCTTTGATGGTAGCGGCGAATTGGATTCCGGAATTGGTTAACTTGGCAGGAGGACAATCCCTGTTTAGTGTCGCAGGTCAACCTTCTCCTCATTTACCGTGGGAAACACTAATAGCAAGCAATCCTGATGTAATTGTTTTTATGCCTTGCGGCTTTGATTTAAATCGCACTCGCCAAGAAGCCCAGATGTTAACTCAACTTCCAGAATGGCAACAACTCCACGCTACCAAAACTGGTAGGGTCTACATCACTGATGGTAATTCTTACTTCAATCGTCCAGGACCCCGACTGGTGGACTCTCTAGAAATTTTGGCAGAAATTTTACATCCAGAAATTTTTCAATACGGCTACAAGGGAACTGGTTGGGAACCTTTGTGAAGAAGAATTTACAACTCAGAATTCAGTATTAATTCCAGTTTCAGTGAGTGATTTGGTTTTAAACCTTGCTACTTCATGGCTGCGGGATAAATAAATAGGTTTAAGACTCGCGCCAAATCTATGATTTGGTGCTTTTAATTGGTAGGCCTAATCCTTCACCAACAGTGATTCTGACTTCTGAACTCTGAATTCTCCTTCAAGGTGTTTGTTCAGAATCAGATGATACTTCTGATACTTCATTATTAAATAACAGCAGACGTGCAGCTAGGATGGCAAATCCCACAGCAGCGATCGCTTTCATGAAGCGTGTAGGTAATAATTCTGCTACTGCTCCCCCTGCTAATGCTCCTAAAAGGCTTGTCAATATTAGTGCTGCGGCTGTGCCAAAAAATACAGCACGCGGAGATTGACAACGCCCTGTAAGTGCGATCGCCGCTAGCTGACTTTTGTCACCTAATTCCGATAAAAAAACTGTAATAAAGCTCAGTCCAAGAAGATGCCAATCCATATTATTGAGGGGGGAGATGAGGGAGAGATGACAAATGACCAATGACCAATGACTAATGACTAATAAATACATCCCAAAACAGCATTAGAGAAATCAACAACAACATTACACCTGCTGATTTTTCTACAGTTTTGGGGCTGAGTCGGCTGGCTATCCAACTACCTAAAAGTACACCTAATAAGCTCGTGGTTATGAGCGCAACCGCAGATCCGATAAATACTACCCACGGTGAATGAGATTCTGCACTCATTAATAAGGTCGATAACTGAGTCTTATCTCCAATCTCTGCTAAAAAGATAGTTATAAAGGTTGTACCAAAAATTACTAGCGGTGATTCCTGCTTTCGAGGATTATCTGCAACTACAGGCTGAACTTCCAGACACTGAGCAGAATTGAAGTTAAAATCGTTACTGTCTTTCAGTTCTAGCTCGATCTCAGATGGAGATATGCCAGAAATCTCTAAAGGTGCAGAATCTAGTTTCACAGGCAATAGTTTTGTTGCTAGGTTGCTTTCATATTTCTATCATATTCTCAGATTTTTGTAATAAATTGCAACTCCAGAGAAAAAACCAGGATGGTAGTGTTAAAGGCCAACAGCTCGATCAAACCGTAGTATTTCTAAACTGCGATCGCCGTATACTCCCTCTATTTGCTGACGACAGCAGTCAATGGCAAAATCATTCAGTTCTTCTGCCTCAATACCATACAGATCTTGAAACACTTCTGACTCCACACGGCAGAAGCGTGGACGATTTGAGTAGATGCGGCACTCTCGCGTGGCATGGTCAAAATTAATGCACCATCCTCCTTCACCTACCATACTGAGGTAAAGTTCTAGTTCTAGCGGTGAGAGATACTCATCCAAATCTGGACGCTCTGCTGGATCGAGATGACAGCAGGCTCCACATTCCTTTATACATTGCCAAGTTGCCATTTGAGATTGGGGATTGGGGATTCGGTACTGGGTATTATAGCGATTCTCATTTGGATGTAACACCAACCTAAAAATGCTCGGTGAGGTCTGGGGAAAGGTATAGCAGTTGAAGCATAGTTTAGGACATAAAGCGATCGTCAAATCCTGACGCCAATAAACTTTCAATTCTGTTGCCTGTTGCCTATTCCCTGTTCCCTGCTATAAAAGGGATTAAAAACCTCTCTCCTTTTCCCTTTACCCTTTAGCCCGCCAAGTTCTTTTAGCAAACTACTAGTTCCTAGTCCCCAATTTCTCACATTTTATGTTTTTTCTTATAATTTTGTTAAGTAAATTAAATTCTACAGCCCGTGGCCAGATATGATCGATTGCGGGTTTCCTAACTAAGTTATTGGATTTTTTAAAAATTAGCAGGAGAAGAGGAAAATGTTTGACGCAGTGTCTGACTTGTTTAACGCTTTTACCAGCATCAATTGGGAAGTTATTTTCCAGTTACTGTCTGTGGCGCTAATCGTGATTGCTGGGCCAGCGGTAATCTTTGTGCTGGCATTTCGCAACGGTAACCTTTAAGAGCGATCGGTGCTGAGTATTGAGTCAGAAGAGGTGTTGAGTATAGAGTCAGAAGAAAATTTTGAAATTTAAAGCTCATAACTTAAAACTCAGAACTCATAACTCAGCACTAGTTACTGATAATGCTTGAAGGGCTGCCTGGATAATACTGTCATACAGTGGTTGAGAAATATCAACTTCTTTGGCATCTTGACGATTAGTGCCAAGCAAACCGTTTACCTGTCCTGGTTGCATAGCTAAGACTTTGCCTTCAGGATTTTTAATTCTTAATTCTGCTGCCAAACCATTTTTATAGAAACCACAAGTATACTGTCGCTGGTTGTATTCAAAAGTGGTACTTGAAGAGGTAGGCGGCGAAACAAAAAATTGTTGAATCTGAATTGGTAATCTCGCACCTACTAACTCTAGCTCGATGGTAGTGTTACCGTTAAAGTGATTCTCTCGCAGTTTATAAGCGACATCTAGCCGTGATGGTAGGCGGAAGTAATCGCGCCAACGCCAAGCGATCGCTTTAATTTTATACTGTTGACCATCAACAGTTTGGGCAATTGTCAGTTTAATATGACCCTTGCCAACAATTTGCTGCTCTACCACTTGGACATTAGGTGTCCAAAAAACGGGATCGGGATTCTCGATACCGCAAGGATGCAAGGCATTAAGCTGTTGATAAAGCTGCTGATTGATTTGGTTGAGGTTGACTTCGGCATCGATTTTCAGCAGAGGCTTGAGATGTTGGGGTTCAAGACATCCGTTGGCAAACTCAATCAAACGCGATCGCAGCGTCTGTAAATTTTCAGCTGGTAGAGAAAATCCACCGGCTGCTTTGTGTCCACCATATTTGCCTAGTAAGTCGTGGCAATATTCCAAAGCTGCAAACACATCAAACTCTGGAATTCCTCGTGCTGAACCGCGTATGTGCTGCTCATCTTCATACGTACCAATAAACACAGGGACGCCGTAGCGTTCTAGCAAGCGGGAGGCGACGATACCGATAACGCCGTGATGCCAATTGGGTTGCACAACAACTAATATACGGTCTTGCTGTAGAGACGTTGCATAGAAGGTCTCTACAACAGCGATCGCTTCTTGTTCAATTTGCTCACACATCTGCTGGCGGCTGAGATTTATTTGTTCGCACTGCATTGCTCTTTCCAGCGCCACCCCCATATCATCTGTAGTTAGTAGTTCAATCACAGTCTGGGGATTACCAATCCGACCAATGGCATTGATTCGCGGCCCCAGGCGAAATCCGATATCTTCAGGCTTCAAGGATTTGGGAGAAGATGACGCAGGGATGGGGAGACGCGGGGACGCGGAGAATTCTTTCCCCGTATCTTCTTTTCCCCGTGTCCCCGTGTCCTCTTTCCCCTTGTCCCCTTGTCCCTCTTCCCTCGCCTGCACTCCAGCTACCTGAATTAACGCCTGGATTCCAACTAAGTTGGATTTGGGTAAATGCTGTAAACCGCGTTTCACCCAGCGGCGATTGACGCCAGTTAAGGGAGCTAAATCTGCGATCGTTCCCAGTGTAAATAGTGCTAACATCGGTCTAATTAAGCCTTTAGTCTCTCGTAGCTGTTGTGCTAGAGACACTGCCAAGATATAGGCGACACCAACACCAGCAACACCGCGATAAGGTGAGGATTCCGCTATAAGTTTGGGGTTGAGAATAGCATTGGCTGGTGGTAGTTTTTGGGGGATGTCGTGGTGGTCGGTGATAATAACTGCAAGACCAAGTTCTCTAGCTCTAGCTATTGGTTCAAATGCAGAGATACCATTATCTACAGTGAGAATTAGTCCAAATCCTTCAGTGTGAAATTCTTCAACTATGCGTTTATTAATACCATACCCTTCGTGCATCCGACTGGGAATAGCATAGTCTACTTTTGCCCCTAAAGTGCGGAGGCTACGTAAAAGTAAAGCAGTGCTAGTCATGCCATCAGCATCGTAGTCACCACAAATAGCAATTTTTGTTTGAGAGGCGATCGCATTTTGCAATAACTCTACACTAATCGCCAAATCTGGAAATTCTTCTAAGGGGGAAGGCAAGACTAAAGACTCTGGCTCTAAAAATTCTTGTGCTGCTTTTGATGTTTCGATACCGCGATTAATTAACAGCTGGCTGATGATGGGTGAAAGATTTGTCTCAACCCCTAGCTTTTGAGCTAACTGAGTTTGCTGTGGATAAATCTGCCAACGTTGATTGGGTAGGGATCTGGTTTGTTTTAGGGATTCAGTTAAAGGTCGGTCTGGCACAATTAAAAATCAGGAGTTTCCATTTTGATAAAGCGTAGGCGTAGCCCGCCGCAGGCATCGCCTGAATAACTTTTACCAGAACCGATGCCTCAACGCAACGTGCCAAATTCACTCCAAAATCCTAAAACACGTTGATTCTACCATCATCCATAATATACAACGAGCGATCGCCAGGAGAACGCCAAGTAGGACGGAGTTCGACCCGCAATGTGCCAAAGTTAGGTTTTGAGACAATTGCTTGTAGCGACAAACCCGTTTCGCTCCAGAATATCAGAGATGTATTTGGTTCTGTACTTTCTATTTGTTCTAAATTTAATTTCTGTCCTGGACTCAAGGATATTGCATCAGTCCCGGAGGGTTTTTGGATTTTAATCAAATTAGGTGTGCTATTTACTACTTCAACTCGGATGTGTTGTCCAGGGTTAAACTGAATTGGACGCGAACCACACTTAGACGCACACGTTCCAGCCAAGGTAGCAGGCGGGTTATTAATGGATGCTGCGAGCAGGGTAACTGCAATTAAAGCAAACGACAGAGGCTTAAACATAATACACAGTATAAGTACTTAACTAAAATTTTACTTTAGTTAAGTACTGTCAAGCCTCAGCATATTTTCCGGAATTAGAAATACAACAGATTTAAAGTTGGTGAAGTAGACAACCTCAATTCAAACCCAAGCATAAAGCTTCTTTTACTACTGAATTTTAAGTTCTAAATTCTGAGTTCTCAATTCTGCTGTGTAATGTCTCTTTAACCAAAACGCCCACTGATATAGTCCTCAGCTTCTTTGGTTTGGGGAGAACTGAACATTTGCACTGTGGGACTGAACTCGACTAATTTTCCGCGACGTTTGCCATACTCGTCAATTTCTGTATTGAAGAAAGCGGTAAAATCTGCAACTCTGGAAGCTTGCTGCATGTTGTGAGTCACCATGACAATGGTATATTGTTGCTTAAGTTCTAAGCACAATTCTTCTACTTGACGACTAGAAATCGGGTCGAGAGCAGAGCATGGTTCATCCATTAATAATACATCTGGCTTCATAGCGATCGCTCTGGCAATACAAAGCCGTTGCTGTTGTCCGCCAGATAATGCAGTACCTTTCTCTTTGAGTTTGTCTTTGACTTCATCCCAGATGGCAGCGCGTCTGAGGGAATTTTCTACCAATTCGTCAATATTACCTTTATAGCCGTTAGAACGGGGGCCGAAAGCAATATTTTCGTATATTGTCTTGGGAAAAGGATTCGGTCTTTGAAAAACCATTCCCACTTGACGGCGTAATTTTACAGAATTGATATTGGGGTCATAAATATTGCGATTACGATAATTCAATCTACCTTCTACCTTCGCTCCAGGGATTAAGTCATTCATCCGATTGAAGCAACGCAGTAAGGTGCTTTTACCACATCCTGAAGGCCCAATAAAAGCAATAATTTGTTTTTCCGGAACCTTTAAATAAACATCTAAAAGTGCCAGGAATCCACCATAGTATACTTTTACTCCTTCAGCATTAAATACTGTATTTGTTTGTTCTATTGTGGCACTATCTCGTTGACTTCTACTATTACTATTGGTCATTTTGCGTATCTCCAAAATTTAAGAAAAATTACCCAATTAGCTATTCGGCTATCTTTATTAATTCGGAATTTGGAATTCTAAATTCTGAATTCTTACGAATCACCTAACGTGTTGAGAAGCGTTGTCGGATATAAATTGCCACACCATTTAAAACTAAAATCAACAATAACAACGCAATAATTGTGGCTGCTGCTGCATCAGCAAAACCCGGTTCCGGACGAGTGATATAGCTGTAAATTTGAATGGGTAATGCCATAAATCTTTGAAACAAACCAGGGTCAAAAGTGAGAAAACCCACAGCACCGACAACAATTAAAGATGCAGCATCACCAATAGCACGGGATACAGAAATAATCACTCCAGTTAAAATACCAGGAATTGCATAGGGTATGACATGATTGCTAATAGTTCGCCATTTGGTTACACCTAATCCATAAGAAGCATTTCGCAGCGAATCTGGCACAGCGCGAATTGCTTCTCTAGCCGTCACAATGATTACTGGTAAAGATAATAAAGATAAAGTCAACGCACCAGAAATCAAGGCTGGGCCGAACCCAAGCAAATAATTAAAAACTCCTAAACCTAGCAATCCGTAAACGATAGAAGGCACACCAGCCAGATTGCTAATGTTAATTTCAATAATTGCTGTCCACCAAACTTTAGGCGCGTATTCTTCAAGATATAAAGCTGCTCCAACACCAATGGGTACAGTGACTAAAATAACAACAACTCCTAGAAGAATACTGCTAACAATAGCAGGACGAATGCCACCTTGGTCAGGGAAACGAGAAGGCGTTTCCGTAAGAAAACCAGGCGATAAAAATCTGCCTAATCCATCTCGGAGAATATCAAAAAGTAGCAATGCTAGGATAAATAAACCAATCAGTAACCCTAATAAAAAAAGGAATTCAAATACTTTTCCTAGCGTTTCTCTTTTCTCAACATTATCAGTAAATTCTGTTGCTGAATCCCAAGAATCATCTTGTTTAAAACTTGTAGCCATGCCTATTACTCGTATTTTTCTTTAAAGCGATTAGCAATCCAATAACTAACAATATTCAAAGTTAGTGTAATCAAAAACAAAACAGCACCTACAGCATATAATGTCTTGAAATTGAGACTGCCACGCGGACTATCTCCACCAGAAATTTGTGCCATGTAAGCGGTCATAGTTTCTATGGATTCCGCAAAATTAATAGTCAATTTTGGCTGTAGTCCCGCGGCAATGAGAACAGTCATTGTTTCACCCACAGCTCGAGAAATACCCAAAATAATCGAAGCGATAATTCCGGAAAGCGCTGCTGGTAAAACTACTTTAAAAATAGTCTCGAGTTTAGTGATACCTATGGCATAAGCTCCTTCGCGCAAAGAACGGGGAACTGCTTTAATAGCATCTAAGCTGATAGAACCAACAGTGGGAGTAATCATTATCCCCATCATTAAACCTGCACTCAAGGCGTTAAAAATTTCCAGGGGGAAAATATTTCGCAATAATGGGGTGACAAATAATAGCGCAAAATACCCATAGACGACAGTTGGAACGCCTGCTAAAAGTTCCACTGCGGGACGTAAAATTGCTGCTACTTTCGGCTGAGCATATTCACTCAAATAAATCGCAGAAGATAAACCTAAAGGAATAGCCACTGCCATTGCGATCGCAGTCGTTAAAAAAGTACCATTAATTAAAGGCCAAACACCAAAATGCCTATCTGCAAATAGAGGTGTCCACTTAGTATCAAGAAAAAATTGGGCAAAGGAAACTTCTTGGAAAAAACCAAATGTTTCTTGAAAGATAATTAAGACAATACCAAAGGTAGTTAAAACCGAAACTAGAGCACAACTAAATAAAATTACTGCAACAATCTTTTCTGAGATATCTTCAGATGCGTTTTTCTCCAGAGACTGTCTAGATAATAGATAAGGATCTTCTTGAAAATTCATATTTGCCATAAAAAGTTAATTTTTGATTTCAATGACTAGGAGTTTATTTAAATAAAGTTTGTAATCGGTTCACCCGGTTTTGCTTTTTTAAATTTAGTCCCAGTTTCACCCCTACCAAATTTTTGTTTGACTCTGACATATGCTTCATCAGGTAGTGCAACATAACCAACGCTATCTACCCATTTCCAAGAATTATCTAGATAAAAATCTACAAATTCTTTGACTGCTGGTTTAGTATCTAAAGATTTTTTACTTACGTAGAGGAATAGAGGTCGAGATAAAGGTGTGTAGATATTTTTGATCACATTATCCACCGGAACTGGTTTTTGACATTTTCCTGAAGGACTTTCTACACCAACTAAATTAAGTTTTTGTTGGTTTTGAATATAGTAAGATATACCTACATATCCCAATGAAAACTCATCTCCTGATACTCCTTGTACTAGTAAATTTTGATTGTGGCTGGGAGTGTAGTCTGTACGACCATTCTTAGCCTTCCCAGTAACAGCTTGAGTCAAATAATCGAATGTTCCAGTATCAGAAGCTGGAGCATATAGCTTGAGTTTTTCATTAGGGAATTTAGGATTTACTTGATTCCAACTCAAGATTTTGCCATCTGATTTAGCACTCCAAATCTTGTCTAATTCCTTAATAGTTAGACATTTGGCAAAGTTATTTTTACGATTGGCAATCACAGCAATACCATCTAAAGCTATAGGCAACTCAACAAAGTCAATATTCTTACTTTGACATTTCTTGATTTCTTCGTCTCTAATGGTACGAGAAGCACCAGCTATATCAATATCACCATTACAAAATTTACTGAAACCACCACCAGTACCACTTGAAGCCACACTAACTTTAGCTTCAGGTTTTCCTCTGCCGTATTCTTCTGCAACTGCTAAAGAAACAGGAAAACCTACAGCTGCACCATCAATACTTACTTGACTTTTCAATTCCTGTCCGCTGTTACAAGCACTGATGCTACTGGCAAGAAGCATTAAATAAGTTAACAAGAAGCTATTTTTGAATCGGCGACGAAAGCTCATAAATTATCAATTGAGGTAAACTAACACAAAATGCCTAATAGTTTTTATCTACTTGCATTTAGAAAATCCTGAACTAAAAAACTAAGACTTATGCTTTTTTGCCAGCTTGAACTTTGTCAAAAATCGTCCCATCTACAAAAAACTTTTTCTCGATATTATCCCAACCACCTAAATCTTGAGATGTGAATAATGTATCTACTTGTGGATATTGAGATAATACTTCTTGGGCAACAGTGGGGTTAACAGGACGATATTGTAATTTAGCAAATTCTCGTTGAGCTTCTGCTGAGTAAAGATAATCAACAAATGCTTGTGCAACTTTTCTTGTGCCGTGTTTATCAACGTTTTTATCAACTACAGCTACAGGGTTATCAATAGAAATATTGATTTTTGGTACAACATAAGGCAGTTTTGTGCCAGTTTTCTCTGCCAAAATTACTTCATTCTCGTAGGTAATTAAGACATCTCCCTGACCTTTTTGGAAAAATAAATCGCTAGCCTCACGAGCATCTTTTGTCAGCGCAGGGGTATTTTTATAGACTTTGGTGACATAATCTAATGCTGTTGTTTCGTCACCTCCTGCTTGAGTCACCGAACCCCACAAAGCTAAGAATTCCCAAATAGCAATACCAGAGGTTTTTGGGTTAGCCGCAATCAATGTCACGCCTTCTTTTGCTAAGTCTTGCCATGTATAGATGTTTTTCGGATTACCTTCGCGGGTGACAATAGTAGCAACTGATCTACTAACAATACCATTTCTGGGAGATTTGATTTCCCAACCTGATTTAATTAAACCTGCTTGCTGAATTTTATTTACATCCAGGGGAAGTGCCAAATGTACTATATCTGCTTCTTGTGAACCGTCAATGATAGCAGCAGTTTGAGCACCAGAACCCCCATAACTTTGCTCAAATGTGACGTTTTGGTTGTGTTCTTGCTTCCACTTTTCTACAAATTTAGGAATTATCCGATTGTGAGCTGCTTTAGTAACAGAAAAGGAAACCAGCCTCAGCTTTACATCAGCCTTTGTAGCTGAGCTGCTTTCAGAGCAGGAGGCAACTAACATACTTAAAACAGCACCTATGAGCAACAAACTCATGAAGCTTTGGATACTACGTCCATTGAACCAATTTCTAATTCGGCGTTGGTACCAAAATTCCATAACTTCCAAAGCTTTCTTGCGATAAATCTGCATTGCCTGAGTTAGGTATTTACCCACTTGTGTCTGTTGTTGCAACTCGCTCATTTGAATTCACCCCTAAATCTACGGTATTTCTAGCCAGATACCGTAATTATGAGAATTATAGAGTATATAGAACAAAAATTCTCATAGAGCTTCAAATTTTTTTACTACATCTGTTTTCAGGTAAATGACGATATTACAACAGTCTGACTCTGAGGAAAATTGTAATAAATAATACATTTTATACAAGCAATTAATATCTAAATTTGAAAACTATAGCCTTTTGTTTAAGTATTAATTCGGTTATTAACTTAGAACTAAGTAGTTATTATATCAATAAGCAGAGTGTTAATTTAGCAAATACTGGTTTACCTAATTTCCTATTCACAGTAGGTTCCTATCCTCGCAGATATTCCTTTAGGGAATACTCGATTTTTTGACGATCCTTGTATTCAAAATAAGTTCCCCAGAGAAGATAGATACAATACTAGTAATGAATCAAAACAACAAGATAGCATCTCAAGAACAAGAATCATTAATTAAAAATTTTCTGCAAGAATCCAATGGCGATTGGTGTTCTCAGCGACGCTACTATGCACTACCAAATGGCAAAATTAGGGAAATAACAAAAACAGTAACTATGCGCTTTCTAGATCGAGGAACCCCTGAATTAATTGATTTAGCAAAACTGCATGAATTGGATGAAAGTGATGAATTGACTTGTGGTTCCTACGTCGAATGGAACACAGTAGATGCAGAAACAGGTGAGCAAGGTTCTAGACGTTGGACAGTATTAGGTAGCTTAGGAACAACTATGTATTTTGGTCGCAATTTTCCTGTGCCTAAGTTAGTTATAGCTGAATACTACTTTCGAGATCCCAAAACAATATACTTGTGGACAGAAGAAAATGGCGCTCTTTTTGAAGAAGAATTAAAAATAATTGGCAAGAAATATCGCACCCGGCAAACTGTCATTTCCCGTGGGGGTGAACAGCAAATGATTGCTCAGTATCTAGAAAAAATTATTCAATAAATTATACTATTTTTAATTTGAAAATTAAGTTAAGGATTCAGAAGTCAAGAACGGAGCTTCTCAAGCTCCGCCTCCAGTGAGAATTCAAAATGATTAGAAAATCAAGGGTATTGGCTCTCAAAAAAGTGAAACGATGTTAGAGTAGACTCAGCGATCGCTCAAATAATTTTTCTCTAGTCAACTGCCAATAATTTGCAGCTTGTTTCATATTCATTGATAAAAGTTTTGGATCTCCCAAATCCAAAACACTTTCAGGAGTAGTTGGAATAATTCCCAAACATTTGATAATTTCTGTAGCAATTGCTCTTGCTAATGGCGGCGGAACTGCATTCCCTACTTGCCTTGCACCATGCCATTTAGTAATATGAAAACGAAACCAATCGGGAAAGCCATGTAATCGTGCCATTTCCCGTACCGTAATGCAACGAGGCTGACTATAATGAATAGGTCTTGGAGAAGTATGTGCGCCATGAGCCGCATCAGTTCCTGCTCTTAAAGTGTTGGCGATGCCATTTTCTGCAAGTTTGAAGAAGTGAGAAATAGGTTCTTTTTTTCCCTGTTCTGTGACTTGAAATCTAGCGCGTGAAATCTGCGAATGATTAGTTCTCATGCTAGAAGTCAAAACAGACGAATTCCAATTTCTTCTATAGCCAAAATGCCAGCTGCTAGCATCTAAACATCTCATCTCTCGTGCATAGTTGCTGGGATTACTCCATTTTTCCGTCTCTACTGAATCACTGTATAATAACTCTTCAAATTCTTCTGCTTCTGGTAAATCTCCAAGGGCATCCCAACAAGAAGGAGTACGAGGTAATATAGGGTTGGCTAACGTTTCATAAAGTGGTTTAGTAGATCCGGTAGGATACTCAGGCAAGACAAAACCTTTTTTTGCACCGATAATAAATAATCTTTCTCGCTTTTGTGGTACTCCATAATCAGCAGCATTCAAAACTCTCCACGGTAAACGGACTTGATAGCCATTTTCGCTGAAAGTTTCAATTAGTTCAGATAGAAAATATTTATGTTTTCCAGCTGTCAAACCTTTAACATTCTCAAAAACAAAATAAGAAGGTTCTAATTCTAAGACAATTCTGATAAAATCTTTGACTAAAAAATTTCTGGGATCGTCTAATGCTCTACGGCCTATATAGGAGTAACCTTGACAGGGACTCCCAGAGATTATAGTTTCAATATTTTGGTTGCCAATTCCAGTTCTTTCCCGAATCTCTTTCCCGGATAATTCAGTTATCGAACAAGGTAATACAACGCAATGGGGGAAATTAAATTTATGAATGACTGCATGAACTGGATCGATTTCAACAGCAGCTTTCACATCAAAACCAGCTTGTTCAAATCCTAAACTTAGCCCTCCTGCACCAGCAAACAAATCTATTACTATTGGTCTTTTTGGCTGCTCTTTCATTTTTTTGTTGATGAGTTAGCAGAAGTTTCCTGGGTATTGGGAGTGCTGAGTAGAGACGGCGATTAATTAGTAGAGACGCGATTAATCGCGTCTCTACAAGAGTTAGGAGTTAAGAATTATTATTCTCCTTTGTGTCTCTCGATCCCTCTGCTTCCTCATTTTCTTTACTCCCCACTCGCCGGTAACATTGCCAAAATTTCTTGAGCAGCCCGATCGCACACGCCAATTTCTCCCAAATTACGCTGCATTTCTTGATAATCTGCCAAAGTTTGCTGTCTGCGAACTGGATTGATTAGCAATTCCATCGCTGCTTGAATAATATTCTCTGGTGTGGCTTCCTCTTGCAAAAATTCTGGCACAATCGGCTTCATCACTACCAAATTAGGTGGCGATGCAAAAGTTATAGAACCTTTGAGGAATTTACGAGCTATCCAAGCAGTCATGGGATTTAGGCGATAAATTACAACTTGCGGCACGTTTAACAAGGCAAGTTCTAAGTTGACAGTACCAGATTTGCTAATGGCTAAATCAGCAGCAGCAAAAACTTCCTTTTGTTGACCTGATAGAACTGTAGCCCGCAAATCGTAACGCTCAATTGCTTCCTCAATTGGCTGCCTGTAGATTTCTAGAGACAGGGGAATCCAAAAATGAACTTCGGGTAATTTAGCTTGAATAGTTTGGGCAGCTTGAAAAATGATTGGTAAAAGATATTTTAATTCTTGGCGACGAGAGGCGGGGAGTAGAGCGATCGCAATTTGTTCTGGCGCAATCCCCAGTGTTGCACGCGCCGCTTCCCGGCTGGGAGCATCTTGCATCCGATCAACTAAAGGATGCCCCACCCAACTAACTTCTGCTCCTTGCTGACGATAGTAACGGGCTTCTTCTGGAAAAATGGCCAATAATTTGTCTGTGAAACCGACAAGTCTGCTAGTGTTACGCAAATTCAATGACCAAGCCCATTCTTGGGGAGCAATGTAGTACACCACAGGCACGTGTGGTAAATTTTGTTGCATAAAAGTACCAATCCCCAGATTTGGACTCATATAGTCAATTAGAACTACCAAGTCTGGTGGATTTTGTTTTAAGTAAGCGATCGCCCGTCGTTGCACTTGGAGAGTCGGCAAAACATAAGGCAGCCCTTCCAGAATACCCATTGAGCCAATACTACTAGTATTGCCCAGTAGAGTTGCCCCAGCCTCCGACATTTTTTCGCCACCCAGGGCCAAAATCTCCAATTCCAACCCCATCGCCATAGCTTGACGCTTGAGTGCTGTAATTAGCAGCGACCCTTGCAAATCGCCAGATACTTCGCCAGTGCTGATAAATATCCGCATTTGATAATTCAACTTAGGAGTTAAAAGTTCAGAGTGAGGAATTAAAAGTGAGGAGTTAGCAGTTAAAAAATTTAATTGATCGACTCATAACTTCCAACTCCTAACTCATGTAGAGAGACGCGATTAATCGCGTCTCTACCTAACTCACGATTCATCACTTGCGCCTTTTTTCGCCTTCCCTGGAATCAAGCCACGTCTTCCTGGCATTTGAGAAAGTAGCAGGAAGCGCCTCAGATGCTGCAACTCTTCAGTATCCCCTAACAATTCCAGTTGTTCCAAGGCATCCTTGAAGGACAAATCAGATCGGTAGAGAATGCGGAAGGCTTTTTTCAGCATTTGTAAATCTGCTGCGTCCATACCAGACCGTTTGAGTCCCACAAGGTTGAGGGTTCGTACTCGCGCCGGATTTCCCTCTACCAACATATATGGAGCTACATCCCGGTCAATACGTGCCATACCGCCTACCATTGCTTGTCTGCCAATATGCACAAACTGATGGACGCCTAAAACCCCACTCAGCCTTGCACGCGACTCTATATGTACATGACCTGCCAACGCCACAGAGTTGGCAATCACTACCTGGTCTTCAATAACGCAGTTATGAGCCACATGGACATAAGCCATGAGCAGGTTACCATCACCAATCACTGTCGCTTCACCAGCCCCAGTGGCACGATTAATGGTCACGTACTCACGAATCAAGTTGTTATCACCAATTTTGACCCAGGTTGGTTCTCCCACAAACTTGAGATCCTGGGGTTCCATGCCGATGGCTGCTCCTGTAAAAATTTGATTTCCCGCCCCAATTTCACAAGGTCCCTCTAGCACCACATGAGCGCCAATAATTGTTTCAGGGCCGACTTTGACATGCGCTCCAATCACAGCATAGGCACCGACTTGCACTGTATGGTGGAGTTCCGATTTGGGATGAACTACAGCAGTTGGATGAATAAGCGTTTTCAAGGGTGAATCTCCAGAACTGTCTTAAATAAGCCAGCGCGAACGGGGGTTTCTCAGGTAGCGCCTTGCTCTAGTTACAGAGTTGTAGCGACTGCCATTCCATTGAGGCGACTGGCGTTGCTGAGCATGAGTATTTCAGTGAACGAAAGTGTCGGGCAAGCAAGTTGAGTGTGAGAGAGGCGAAAATCAAGAAATTATAAGATGCTGTTGTGGATTTTTTTTTTAACTGTTATCCTTGTCAGGATTCAGTAGGGCAGTTCACGGCTATGCCCGTACCACGAAAGCAAACTTTTAGTTAACTAAAGAAAACATCAATTCACCTTCACAAGCGAGTTGACCATCAACTTCGGCAATACCTTGCATTTTACCGAAACGACGTTGTTTTACCCATAACAGTTCCACCGTCATTACTAGTTGATCTCCCGGTATGACTTGCCGACGAAAGCGGACTTTATCGATACCAGCGAAAACGAACAGTCCACCTTCAACCTGAGACATTTGAGTTAAGACAATGCCCCCGACTTGTGCCATTGCTTCGACAATTAGCACTCCTGGCATCAGTGGTCGTCCCGGAAAATGACCTTGGAAACAGGGTTCGTTAACTGTGACATTTTTAATGCCAACAGCTTTTTTATCTGGGGTGTAGTCAATGATTTTGTCTATAAGTAAAAATGGGTAGCGGTGGGGTAGCAGTTGCTGAATTTCTTCAGGTGTGAAAGTTGTTTTAATCTCAGATGTGATTGTAGTCTCATTTGTGCCCTGTTTTTCGGTAGATACAGGTGTAGTGCGATCGCTGCTATTCACTTGAGTAAGGGTTGACATTAGCTGTGTAGTTAATTTGTAATCTGGTAATGTTAGTAGGCGTACATTGAAACCCTTATTAATCTAGGATTTTCAGCATTCAGACTCCAATCCAAAATCTGTCTTGAAAAGTGACGCTCCTACGTCGCTAACGCTGCGCTAACAGAGCGCCGGAAGCCGAGGCTCCGACGCCACTTGCTACAACGGGGGGAACCCCGCAACGCAGTGGCTCGACTTTTCGCAAAATCCCAAATCTAAAATTTTCTTAGCCAGTTGAATGTGTAAATTGTGGCTGGCTTTATACGCTAAGAAATGAGCAACAGGAAAATTTCCTAGTAAACTTAAATCTCCTACTAAATCCAAGATTTTATGACGGACTGGCTCATTTGCAAATCTTAATGGTGGATTTAACCAACCTTCAGGGCCACAAACCAGTGCATTATCCAAACTACCACCTTTAATTAACCCTGTTTTTTGTAAGTGTTCAATTTGATGCAATAACCCAAAAGTACGAGCAGGAGCAATTTCCGTAGCAAAGCTAGCAGAAGCATCTCCTGGTTCAGCCGCTAGTGACCAACTATGCCATTGGTTACCAATGGCAGACAGGTCAAAATCGATACCGTAACTAAAACGGGTTTCGGATGCCGGGAGGGCGCATACAAAGGCATCTTCTTGATAAACCCATATTGGTTCTTTAATAGCCAAGGGTTCACGGTTATCAATCATTTGTGATACCAAGCCAACTTGGGCGATGTTAGCTGCCCACACATTTGCCGAACCATCCAAAAGTGGCACTTCTGACCCATCAATTTCAATGCGGGCGTTATCTACACCCATAGCCGAAAGCGCTGCTAACAAATGTTCTACTGTGCGAACATATACCTCTCCTTTCCCCAATTGAGTTGAGAGAACAGTGTGATTAACTGCCGCAACTTGGGCTGGAATTATTGGCATATCCGGTAAATCTACCCTAACAAAGTAGCGTCCACTACTATCCTGGGTTGGTAGTATCCGCACTTGTGTAGTCACACCGCTATGCAGTCCCACTCCAGTTTGGGTGATTGGGGCTGCTAGAGTGTGCTGTTGCATAGCCGAAAAGTCAATATATTTCGTTGAGTATCGTTCATAGTTAGTCTGTTTTGGTAAAACCCCTGATATTTGCTCACAAATGTCGTTAATCCCTTTATCGGAACAGTATTGAGGCAAACGTCAAAATTAGCAAGCTAATCTCAAAAGAGAATTCTCATTAGTCATTTGTTATTCACCAATGCCCAATTAGAACCTTTCGCCAATACCGAAATTAATGCGGCTATCACCGTCATCGTTGAGACCGTAGTCGATACGAATTGGTCCTAAGGGAGACTGGACACGAACGCCGACGCCATAACCGTAACCAGTACCGTTTTTGTTTAGTATTTCAGCCGGTCTGGTAGTAGTTCCCAAGTCACTACCGATATCAAAAAATAGTGCGCCACTAACTACTGAAAAAACTGGAAACCGATACTCAACCGATGCTTGCACATAACTGCGTCCACTGCTTAATGCTCCTTCTTCGTAACCCCGAACCGAGTTACTACCGCCAATGGTAAAGGCTTCGTAGGGGGGCAAGTCGCCAAGGACAGTTCCTGCTTGCAGGTTAAATGCTAGGGTTTGTGCGCCTTTGCTGAGGCGAATTAATTGTACGGGGAAATATTGACTGTAGCTACCGCGTAATCTGGTAAGTAAAATATTACCTTGTCCTATGGGTACTGACTGATCGATCCCGAAGCGGAGATAAGAACCGCTAGTGGGTTGGAGGGGATTATTACGGAGATCGCGCTGTGCCCCTAGTTGTAAGAGTAATAAATCGTCTTGACCTGTACCAGAGAAGCTGAGTGGAACTTCTTCTGGACTGATGCGATTACCATTATCGTCAAATAATGCTCCTGTTGTTCTGCGGTTGCCATCAGCATCATCAGTGGTAACTCGTTGATACTGTAAACCAGCTGAGGCAGTCCAAACTGAACTTTTGTAAGGATTGGAGGATAGGGGACGGGTAAAAGTTACACCACCACCTAGACGAACAACACGGGGGCGATCTTGAGCCTCTGTATCTGTGGGATTATCTGGATTAAAAGTTCTAATCTCCTGATCTTGACCATCAAAAATCAGCGAAATGGAACTACGGCGAAAGAGATTAGTTGTGTAGGAAGTCCGGTAAGGATCTCCGGCAATCCAGGGATCGGTAAACCGCAGGTCAAACAGCAGTTCCCTTTCTCCCACCTGTACCTCTGCTCCTAGTTTTTGGTTTCTACCGTTCAGGTTTTGCTGTTGATAGCTAACTGTACCAAAAAGTCCGCTAGCAGAACTAATCCCTGCCCCAGCGGCAATCGAACCGCTGCTACGTTCAGCCACATTCACTACTACATCTACCTTGCTGGGGTCAGTACCAGGGTCAAGAGAGACATTCACATCCTCAAACAGTCCTAGTCCATACACGCGCTGTAGGTCTCTTTGGACTGTGTTGCGGTTGAATACCTGTCCTGGCTTTAATTCTACTTCTCGTGTAATGATGTATTCTTGCGTGCGTCCTCGAATTGGCTGTCCTTTTTCGTCTGTTTCCTGACCATCTTTATTGCGGAACCGGACTCGGATGTTTTCCACTACCCCTTCTGCTACTTGTAAGGTAACAACTCCATTTTGAGAGACTTGGGGCGCTCCAATGACGTTGGCTAGTACGTAACCTTGGTCTTGATACCGCTTGTTTAATTGTTTGATTCCTTCCTGCAAGTCACGCAGGTTCAGTATTTTACCATACTGTTCGCGAAATACTTCATCCACAGTGTTAGATGGTAGTACTGAGGGAACACCAGTGCCAGGATTGGCTTCCACTTGTACCTTACTCAAAACGGGGTTGGGCTGTACAACAAAGCTCACCCGTACTCCCAACGGGGTGTCTTCTGGTGCTGCTTGGACGTTGGAAAAGAAGCCAGTACCAAAGATGGCGTTAATATCTTCTTGCAATTGGCTGCGGGTTGTGGTTCGTCCTGGTTGGGTACGAATGACTCTGTAAACTTGTTCTTCCAGTTCTGGTGCTAGTTGCCCAGTTTGCGATCGCACGAGTACTTCCGAGACGAGTACGCGGGGATCGGTAGCTTCTGGGGCTGCACCAGGTTGTGTGTTTTCCGGAGTAGTGCCTGGGGCTGGGGCTGCGCCAGGTTGTGTATTTTGCGGAGTAGTACTTGGGGCTGGGGCTGGTGTTCGTTGTTGACTATCTGGAAGTGGAATGTCGGGAGTGGAAGATGGCTGTTGAGTATCTTCGGGAGTTGTGGGTAATACAGGTTCTGTTGCAGGGGGATCGAAATTGCCTGGGACTGGAGTAGTCTCAGGAGTTGGCGAAGGCGTTGGTTGTTGAATATCTGGGGGTGGAATGTCTGGAGCCGGAGATGGCTGTTGAGCAATACTGGTATTAGTTTGAGGGATTTGTGCCTTTGTTGCTGTTGTGAAGGTTGGCACTATTACCTCTGGTATGGCGATTGCTTTTGTTTTTTTACCAGGGAAAACTGCCACAACGCGGGACTGGAGATGTTCCGCCTCTGCAACCTCTGTGACATTAAGTCGAGATTCTACATTATGACTAGAGTCAACCTGACCAGTATCTTTTTCTGGCTGTTGATTTGTTTCTAGTGTCAAAACTTCTGTTGTCTGTTTTGAACTGTCGGCGATTTGTGCATTTGCACTCGGTGAGCCGCCCAAAGGCACTGCAATTGCTACTGCTGTCAGCAATACGGGAGATAAACGCATTTTACTTATGATTCCTCTTCACAACCACACACACCATCACAAATTAGTCATTAGTTACTTGTACTGAGCTAAGCCCCGAAGTATTAGTCATTAGTCACTTGTACTGAGCGTACCCCTGCGGGGAAGCAAGCTACGCGTAGCGTCTCGTAGAGAAACTGAAGTATTGGTCATTAGTTTTTCACAAAAGACGAAGGACAAATGACGATCCACACGAGTTTAATAGATTTTTCCCAATTTTTTAATTATTACTATCTACTGCTTTTAGTACTCGCTGTAAAACCTCCTGGTAGGCATCCTCTACATTTCCTAAGTCTCGGCGGAAGCGGTCTTTGTCCATTACCCGGCGGTTTGAGTCTTGTTCTGCGGTATCCCACAAACGGCAGGTGTCGGGGCTAATTTCATCTGCCAAGAGCAACTGCTGTTGTGAGTCCAAACCAAATTCTAGTTTGAAGTCCACTAGGGTAATGCCGCACCGCTGCCAAAAGCCACTGAGAAAGTCGTTGATTTGCAATGCTAGATGTCTGATTGCATTCACTTGTTCCGGCGTGGCTAGTTCTAGCAGGTACAGGCGATCGCGTGTCAACAAAGGATCTCCTAATTGGTCGTTTTTGTAATAAAACTCTACCAAAGGCTGTTTCAGAATTGTACCCACTGGTAACCCTGTTTGCTGACACAGACTACCAGCAGCAATATTTCTAATCACTACTTCTAAAGGCAAAATCTTTACTGCTCTCACCCGCATCTGATTAGGGGTAGGGCTGTCGATAAAGTGAGTCTTTATACCATTTGCCTCTAACTGTTTAAAAAGCTGGCTGGAAATGCTGCAATTAATTTCTCCTTTTCCTTGAATACTGCCACGCTTTTGGGCGTTAAATGCTGTGGCATCATCCTTAAAATCAGCCAACAAGACTTCTGGATCGTCCGTTGTGTAAAGAATTTTCGCTTTGCCTTCGTATAGCTTGGAATTAACAGACATGGTGGCAGATAAAGTTGTAGGCGATGGACAATTTTTGTTTGTCCTTTG
This sequence comes from Nostoc sp. CCY 9925, assembly GCF_963920935.1. Taxonomy (NCBI): domain Bacteria; kingdom Bacillati; phylum Cyanobacteriota; class Cyanophyceae; order Nostocales; family Nostocaceae; genus Nostoc; species Nostoc sp. CCY 9925. The sequence continues at coordinate 37,365 of NZ_CAWUDO010000056.1, forward strand.
AGGCTTCACCATTTTATCTTTAGTTATTAACCATTAGCCATTCGGGGCTGGGGACTGGGCACTAAGCGCCGGAAACAGTGCTCTGCCAAGGCAGCTTTAGTGAGTTTAAAAGCACCAAAGATACGCTGAGAGCGAAACTTGGATTTTCGATTGAAGTAAAAATCTCTCTTGAAAAGCTTTGAGTTGAGGAAACCTCCGCTCAAATTTTTTGCAAAATCCAAAATCCAAAATTGATTGGTTCCTTTGTCCCTGGACTCAATCGTGGTCTATAAACGTGAAAATAGCTGTAAGACTTTGGTTTTTGGGTGAATAGTTAGTGGACAGGAGCTGATTACTGAAGATTCAGAACTTGATCTCTAACTTTTAACAGAAGACAATTGGGTTTAGTAAGTAGTAAGTTTTTCGTGTGTGACTTATTGATTTACAGTTTATTTGTAATTATTTTTGCAAAGAAAATTATTTTGAGTATTAGTATATATTAATACTTATACAATAAGGGTTTTTAGCGAAGTTTATTACAATCGGAATTTCTTAAATTAAGATGATATAAATTGACAATTGGAAAAAAATTAAATATTCTCTCTAGTCACTTGAGCAGGAGCTTTCTTTGTAAAATTTACCGTGAAAGTCTTTTAAGCTTTATCTTCTAGTTTCAATATCTGAATCGACCAATTCCCGCATCACCGGTTGGAAATGGAGTTCAATGATTCGGTTCCCCCAATCTAATGCAGAAAGAAGGGGGTAGCTAGTGATTCAGCTTCCAATATTCAAACAGAAGAGGAATTTAATAAATGGAGAGAAAAATAGTGAATAAAGATGATTTTATCTATCCTCGTGGTCGCTACTACGGTCAAGTAAAGCCAGAAAACTTGGTTTTTAATGCAAATCTACAGGAATTTGCTCAAAAAGTAAGCTATATTTGCAACTTAGAAACAGGTGGAAAAATGGCTCCAGATGAGGCTTACGACCAAATAAAGGATTTATGGAAGCAGTTGAAACGCTCAAAAAAAGAGCTGAGAATCGGTGAAGATCCATTTCAGGATGGCCAGGGAGAGGTTCAAGATTGACAAGTTAGTTAAGAGTCAACAGTCCAAAGTCCAACCCAGAAAAAGCATTTTTTGACTCTTAGTAACGCTTTAGCCTTCACGACTACTTAGCAATCATTGTCCAAACACCATCCCAAGATTCTGGAGGGGGCGTTTCTTGGTAATTACAAGCACGTTGTAGATGGATATTCACAGCTTGGTCTTTGGATTTGATGCGTTTAGCAGCTTCAAAACAAGCGATCGCTTGCGAGAAGTTACGTGATAAATAAGCTGAACGTCCAGTATGATAGTGAAATAAAAATTCTTGAGTGTTGGCATCTAAAGGAGTAGTGCGATCGCCAATTACCTCGTAGATATTTACAGCCTGGTGTTTCCCTTTGACTCGAATTTTATCTAACTGGCGCACCCAAATGCGATCGCTGCAAAGTTGATAAGTAAATTCACTTAAAAGAATATCACAACCATATTCCTTGGTTACTCCTTCCAAGCGCGAACTCAAATTTACGCCGTCGCCAATTACGGTGTAATCCATCCGCTTGCGAGAACCAATATTACCCGAAACGACCTCTCCAGAACTAATGCCAATACCAATACGGATTTCTGGCTGTGCTTGGACAATTCGTCGTTGGTTAAATTCCTCTAAGCGTTGTCGCATATCCAAGGCCGATTGTACAGCCCTCCAAGCATGATTTTCTGTAAGTGGTAGCGGCGCACCAAATACCGCCATTAAAGCATCACCAATAAATTTATCCAGAGTGCCTTCATAGTTAAAAACTGCCTCTACCATCGTTTCAAAATACTGATTTAGCAGCGATACCACTTCAGCTGCACCGAGATTTTCCGTAAGTGTTGTGTAGCCTCGGATATCAGAAAATAAGATGGTTACTTCTTTACGTTCACTTACCATTAAGCCATCTTCCCCCAAAGCCATAACTTGTTCGACTACATGGGGCGTCAGGTAGCGGGACATGGTAGTTTTCATGCGTTTTTCCTGACTGATGTCTTCCAATACCACCAAACCACCACGGACACCGCCTTCTGGGTTAGTTAGGGGATTAACGGTGAGATTGATACTGCGTTCTAATATTTGCACGCGATCGGATGTGAGAAACTGAGATTGGGGAGTCAGGGGTTGATTCCAGGGAATAAAAATATCGGGGTTGTGGCGATCGCGTACTGCTAAACTTAAGTACTGAGTTTTGAGTAGCGATTCCTGAGTGAAATTCAAAACTGGGGACGGGCTAAACGCCCCGTTATCGCTAACAGCACTCGTAACTTGATACAATCCCACAATCAAAATTTGCTCTGGTACGTAATGTTTAGCTCCAGTTTTTAAACTATCTTCTAACCGCATTTGCAGATTTTCAATCGGCACAACTTCCCAAACTCGGCGACCAATCAAATTTTGTTCCCACAAAAGCTTGTTGCTTTTGGTATTAGCATCTCCAATGGTACAACCCAATAATTCTAAAGCTGCATCATTAATTGTGACAATTTTTCCTGCCATATCTGTAGAAATTACAGCATCAGAAAGACTCTGCAAAATATCTTTTTGATACTGCTTTTCTAACAGCACATTTTCAAACAGTCGAGCATTTTCTAAAGCAATTCCCGCCTGGATATTAAAAGCCCGCATAAACTCTTCATCCGAGGCAGTAAAACTGCTTTGTTGCTTATTAATTAATTGGGTTACACCAATCAATTCATTTGCCGAATTAAAGACTGGTAAACACAAAATATTGCGAGTTACATACCCAGTTTTTCTATCTGTAGTTGGGTCAAAACGGGGGTCTTTGTAGGCATCGGGAATATTTAGAGCTTCACCAGTAGAAGCGACATACCCAGCAATACCACGGTTAGCGGGAATGCGAATTTCTATTAAATTTGTGCCATCTGCTGCCGCCACTTTCGTCCAGAGTTCGCTCATTTCTTTACGATATAAAAACAGCGTACTGCGGTCTGCTTGCATTAAAATTCGAGCTTGCTCCATGACTATTTGCAAAGTTGCTTCTAAATCCAAACTTTGCCCTAGTGTCTGAGTTGCCCGCAACAAAGCTGTTGCGCCTCTTTGATTGCGGGCGGCTACATAAAAAGATTGGCAGCTTTCCAGGATAATCCCAATAGAAGCAGCAAAATCTCGAAAACGTTCTTCATCATCATAATTAAATGGAATATTGCCAGTTTTATTAGCTAGTTGCACCACCGCCACGGTTTGGTTTTTGCTACTAATAACTGGCATACATAAAATATTATGAATTTTGTAGCCCATTTGTTTTTCTAATTCTGGGCTAAATAGCGGGTGAGTATAAGTTTCAGATATATTTAGATATTGACCCGTACTAGCAACATGACCGGGGATACCCACTGTAATGGGAGTACGAATTTCTAAGAACTTTTGAGAATTATCTTGGGGAACTTTTGACCAAAGTTGACCTTTGTCATGGTCAACTAAAAAAATAGCTGTGTTTTCTGCTTGCAGGATTTGGCCAATTTTGAGTGTAATTGCTTCTAGGACTTTCTCCAACATAGTTTCTAGAGCTTCATTATTAATTAGTTCAATGGCTCTGAGAAATTGCTGGAACTCAGCTGTTATAAAGTCGAGTAAGCAAACAAATTCATTAACAGATAAATCTTTAACGCGACGCAGTAGGGCGTGAGTACGATTAACTTGAGTTAGTTCAGTTAATGTAGCCAAGACGCTACCAGGGTTAGGAAGTGTCATGGAAATTTTAAATTTTAAATTTTAGATTTTAGATTTTGGGCATTGGGTATGGGGCATGGGGCATTGGAAGTGTGGGAGGTGTGGGAGGATGGGGAAGAAATCTTTCCCCCCATACTCCCTCATCCCCTCTACCCCTCTGCTGCCCTACTCTCTCATCTCCCTCATCTCCCTTGCTCCCCCCACTCCCTACTCCCCTATTTTGTCAACTGTTGAGAAAATACCACCTTTTGATAGTAATCTTGTAGCTGAGAAGTGGCAGCTGCCCAACCCCAACTTTCTGCTTCCCGGCGAGCATTTTGACGGATGATGTCTCGTTGTTGTTTCTCTTCTAAGAGGCGGACAGTAGCGGAAAATGCTCCTTGAACATCTGTTGTTGGGTCAAAAAGATATCCATTTACACCATCTGTAACAATATCAGGAATTCCTCCAGAACGGGCTGCTACCACAGGACAACCAGCTGCCATTGCTTCGAGTAGTACTAAACCTAGTGTTTCTGTTCGGGAAGGAAAAATAAAGGCGTCAGCACTAGCAAAGGCAGAACCTAACTCTTGCCCCATGAGATATCCAACAAAATAGGTGTTTGTGCTGGCAAAGTGTTTTTCCAATGCTTGGCGGTGCGGGCCATCGCCAACCAATGCCAATCGTGCTTCGGGAATTGCTTCTAAAATTGGTTTGATGCGCTCAATTTCTTTTTCAGCGGAAAGACGGCCAACGTAAAGTAGTAAGGGACTCTCTGGATGATTTTGCGATAGACGCGATCGCATTTCTAGACTAGCTAAATCGGGATGAAATAATTCCGTATCCACCCCACGCTGCCATAAATCTACCCGTTCAATACCGTGTGCTGACAGTTCCTCCATCATAGCTGTGGAGGTACACAGATTCAAAGCTGCTTGATTATGAGCGCCTTTAAGCAGTTCCCAAAGCAGCCCTTCTAGCATACCTAAGCCGTAATGCTGGAGGTACTGAGGTAAATGGGTATGATAAGACGCCACTAAGGGAATTTTGAGCATTTTGCTATAAAATATGCCAGATAAACCCAAAACGGCTGGATTTACGACATGAATAATATCTGGCTGAAACTCTTCTAAAGCGTAACCAATGGCTGGGCGGGGAAGCGCCATTTTTAGTTCTGGATACAATGGCAGAGGAAAGCCAGTAATGCCGTAAACTTTAGCGCCTTTGTGTTCTGTAATGCCTCCATCAGGGGCAATCACCAGCACTTGATTACCATTGCGTTGTAGATGATCAACGGTGTGGCGCAGGCGCGTTACAATGCCGTCAACCTTGGGCAAAAAGGTTTCGGTGAATAGAGCAATTCTCATAAAAAACTATTCAGTCCAGGCAGATAATCCCAGCTTTTCTTGGGTTTCGACATCAAAAACAGAGTAAACTATCTCCCGTGGTGTAATCAATTGTTCACAGCCAGACTTAATGTTTTGCCGCTGCTTTTGTACAAAGTCTGAGATGTCCTCTATGTTCACAATCCAATCTTTGGCGTAAGCAGCTAGCACTTGAGAGCGTAACCCTAACTGAATAGCCCGTCGTTCTAATTTTGTCCCAGATGGGTGATGGTCTGGGTCCCACTGCAAGCGAACTTGTGAGTGCTTTAGTGCTGTTTGCCACGCACTTGTGTTGGGATAAAGTTCTGGAACAAAGCTAGAATGAACAGCCGCCTTTAAAATTTCATCAAAAGCCCAACGCTTAATCTAAATAGCTAACACTACCTCTTGACCAATTTTTCTACCCCATCCGGAACGATACATCATCCAAAGAAAGTTAGGTTTGATCCAACTCATGCGCTCAAAACTGAACTCACCACCAAAATAACCATAGGTGGCGGCGAAGTTACCAATAGCTGGACGATATGCTTGATAAACAACAATTGACTGGTCGTCATATTGTGCTAGGATATGGCGACCAGTTTTTGGCCAGTTATTGACTTGAGTTAAATAAGGTTCTGTTATCAGCCGCACGTAGGGAAAACTCTAATTTCTGTGCCAAGAGACTTTGGGCAGAATTTGTTTTTTATCAACTCGTTTCTGATACTTGATTGCAAAGTTTAGCAGAGAATCAAGTAAAGAATCAGAGAGAAAATGCGGATGTAAACCTAAATCCAGCAATTTGGTGTTTTTAGCGTTGAAGTAATGTTCTTCTTTCTCGACTCTGGGATTATCTAGGTGATTGATTTCTACATTCAATCCCATTGCATTCCCAGCTTTTTTCACCAGTAATGCTAAGTCGCCGACGCTAAATTGTTCGGTAAATTGGTTAAATACGCGGAATTCACCAGCTTCGGCAGGGTTAGCGATCGCTAACTCCACACATCTGACTGTATCCCGAATATCTAAAAATCCGCGAGTTTGTCCACCTTTACCGTAAACGGTGAGGGGGTGTCCAATCGCTGCTTGAATACAAAAGCGGTTCAGTGCTGTACCAAACACGCCATCATAATCCAGCCGATTAATCAATAATTCGTCCATCCCCGTTTCTTCGGTTAAGACGCCGTAAACCACACCCTGATTTAAATCTGTTGCCCGCAATCCCCAAATCCGGCAAGCAAAGTGGATGTTATGACTATCATGGACTTTGCTTAAATGGTACATCGAACCAGGTTGCTTGGGATAAGGTAGAGTATCCTTGCGTCCATTGTGTTCAATGGTGATGTACCCTTCTTCAATATCGATGTTGGGCGTACCGTATTCACCCATTGTCCCCAGCTTCACCAAATGACAATCTGGGAAATCTTCCCGCATAGCATACAGTAAGTTCAACGTACCAACTACGTTATTTACCTGGGTGACAACTGCATGTTCGCGGTCAATCATCGAAAATGGAGCTGAGCGCTGTTCGCCGAAATGCACTATAGCATTTGGCTGAAATTGATGTAATGCTTTGTTGAGAAACTCGTAATTAGTAATATCGCCGATGAACAGGTCGATAGATTTACCAGTCAAATCTTGCCAGCGCTGGAGGCGTTGCTGGATTAGTGCGATCGGCGTGAGAGTTTCAACACCCAGTTCATTATCCCAGTGCCGCCGCACCAAACTATCTAAAATTCCAACTTCATAACCTCGATTGGAAAGGTAAAGAGCAGTTGCCCAACCGCAGTACCCATCGCCACCAATAACCAGGACTTTCATCTTCACCAGTTTTTACTCGCTGATAGCTAAATCTATCAGGTTTATGTCCCCTCTTAATCATCATTCTGAGAGAGATGTGGATTTTGGGCATTGGGCACTTGTACTGAGCGACTTGTGCTGAGCAAAGCCGAAGCAAGCCGAAGTAGCGAACGCGAGTGCGTCTCGTAGAGAAGTCGAGGTAAGTCGAAGTCTTGGGCATTGCCAGTGTAGGAGGGGTCGGAAGGGTGGGAAGCTTTTTTATAATCTCCCCCACACTCCCCACACTTCCCATTGCCCCATAACTCAAGACTTGGGAATTCGATACTGCTGGGCAATGTAATAAAACAAACGGTAGTAATTTGGAAATTCTTTGTTGTTGCTTCGTCCTTGCCAGTGGTATTTGACTTGATTCTGAGTTAGTGTCAGTGTCATTGAAGTTGCTTGGCGATCGACTTCTACAACCAGTACCCCAGATATTCCTTGGGCAGTCTGAAAGTTGGGTTTTATGTTTTTCCCAGACTCACGATCTTTAATCATCGAATTTGGTAGCTGATGACTTGCCCACCCACGAATTTCCACTGAGTTGTTCTGGGGTGCAATAAACCCAATTCCATCATCGTTTTCTGGAGCTGCTAGGGAAGTCCAATTACTTGGATATGGAAACTCAAAACCATAACGAGAGTTGCTATAAGTTGTCCAGGTAATAGCTTCAACGTTCAAATCAGTCGCTGTGCAACCCCACACAATTATCAACAGGGCAATAGCTGGGCTAAGGCCAAAACCAAGCCTATAAATTTTTTGTGTCAAACAAGAGGTTTTAACTTTAGCAGTAGTCATTATTACATTTTTTGCCAAATTTACTGATTTTTATAGAAGTACCAAAAACACAAATCTCTATCCGCTCTCTAGAGCTAGGCTACTGCTGCTGGTTAAATCTGGTTCAACCCAGATAACCGTTTCATAATTAACTCAATTTGGCAACGATGTCACTACTTCAAACAGCAATTAAGTCTAATATGTAAATAAATGTAACGAAATTACCGTCAAAACGTTTTGCTGTCTTGACAAGAAATAGAAGAATCGATAACGTGATATACATACCCGGGTAAGACCGTTAAAGAGTTATATGCAAACGCAAACTAAGCAAAAGGTCACTTTGTATTTATCGCCAGAGTTGCACAGAAAACTGAAGATTCGTTCAGCAGTCGATTGCGAACCAATGTCAGAACTTGCCGAACGTGCCCTCGTTTTTTACCTGTCTAATTCAGATTTAGTTGATGAAGTGGAAGCTTCATCTTTTGGGCGGACTCACAGAATTTATTCATGCCCAACTTGTAATAGCTCACTAGTCTTACGTGATGGGGAACTGGTTACTTTGGGTAATCAACCAGGAGTAGTTGGTCAAGAACATCTTTCCATTGATGAAATGGATGAAGATGAAACCCATCCCAAGGGTGAGGAAGAGTTGGTTCCTTGCTAGATAGGAATGATGAATGAATAATTCATCATTCGGTTGCCTTTACCAAAGCAATGTCTCTACTGTCTCTATAAGGTCTCGAGAAGGTCGATGTATGAAAGAAGAGCTCAATATCCTAATTCAAGCTCAATACCCTTTAATCTACCTTGTGACCTCCGAGGAAGAGCGGGCTGAGCAAGCAATTTCTACGACTGCCCAGTTGTTAAAGCCCCAGCGCCGAGTATTTGTTTGGACAGTGACACACGGCATTGTGGAGTATGGTCAACCCCGGAATGTCACCCAACACAATACCGTATCTCCAGAAGCGGCGATTGAGTGGATTATCCGGCAAAAAGAACCCAGTATATTTATTCTTAAAGATTTACATCCTTTTATTGATGCGCCTGCAACCACGAGATCGTTACGTGATGCGATCGCTAGCTTTAAAGGTACGCAGAAGAACATCATTTTGATGTCGCCGATGCAACAAGTACCAATAGAACTAGAAAAGGAAGTTGTAGTTCTGGACTTTCGCTTGCCAGATATGGCTGAGTTGAATAAAGTACTGACTTATCACATAGACCAATATCGTGGGCGGCGTTTGACAACAGAGGCAAGAGAAAAACTTCTCAGAGCAGCTTTGGGTTTAACCAAAGATGAAGCTGAAAAAGTCTACCGAAAGGCGCAGGTAACTACGGGGCGTTTGACGGAAGATGAAGTAGATATCGTTTTGTCTGAGAAAAAGCAACTAATTCGGCGCAATGGTATCTTAGAGTACATTGAAGAAGATGAAACCATTGATGCTGTAGGTGGGTTAGAAGAGTTGAAAAGATGGCTCAAGCAACGTTCTAACGCTTTCACAGAAAGAGCGAGAGAATATGGTTTGCCTCAACCAAAAGGGATGTTAATTCTAGGGGTTCCAGGTTGCGGTAAGTCATTAATAGCCAAAACTACTTCTCGCCTGTGGGGTTTACCATTGTTGCGCTTGGACATGGGGCGAGTCTACGACGGCTCGATGGTGGGACGAAGTGAAGCAAACTTGCGTAACGCCCTAAAAACAGCAGAATCTATTTCCCCAGCAATTTTGTTTATCGATGAATTGGATAAATCCTTTGCTGGTAGTGGAGGTTCCTCCGATTCTGATGGCGGGACTTCAAGTAGAATCTTCGGTTCTTTCCTGACATGGATGCAAGATAAAAAATCTCCAGTGTTTGTAATGGCAACCGCGAACCGAGTTGAACGGTTACCTGGGGAATTTTTGAGGAAAGGACGCTTTGATGAAATTTTCTTTGTGGATTTGCCAACTCCAGAAGAACGCCAAGATATTTTTAATATTCACTTAACCAAGCGTCGTGAAGACATCTCTAGGTTTGACCTTGAGCAATTAGCTAAGATGTCCGATGGCTTTTCTGGGGCAGAAATTGAGCAAGCGATCGTTGCGGCAATGTATGAAGCTTTTGCCCAAGATCGGGAGTTCACACAACTAGATATTATTGCTGCGCTGAAGGCAACATTGCCGCTGTCTCGAACGATGCAAGAACAAGTAACGGCTCTGAGAGATTGGGCCAGACAGCGAGCGCGTCCCGCAGCATCCTCCGTTGCTGAATATCAGCGAATGGAGTTTTAAAAGCTTTCCTCTGCCATCCCAGGGGGAAAGGCTAGCTTTAGTGCTAGCAGTTATGAAAAAAGCCGCCTCCTGCTAAGTGCGGCTTCGTCCAAAACAAACCGTTGTCGTATTTCTCAATCTTCTCATTGGAGGAAACCCAAATGTCTCACTTTAGCACCCTGCGTACCAAGATCACCGATGCCGAAATCCTCAAAGCTTCCTTGCGCGACCTCGGTATCAGCGTAAAAACTGAAGCTGATGTACGTGGTTATAACGGTCAGCGCGTTCGTTCCGATATCGTTGCCGTATTGGAAGGCGAATATGACCTCGGCTGGTCTCGCAACAGCGATGGTTCTTTTGACCTAATCGCTGACCTGTGGGGCGTTGCTAAGAAGCACAACCAAACCGAGTTGATCAACTCTATTAACCAAAAATATGCTGTTAACAAGACCTTGGCTGAAGTAAAACAGCGCGGTCTACAAAACGCCAATGTGAAGTTGGTATTGCAATAACAATTTCTCTGCGCGTTCCCAAAGCTGCACGGGTTAACCAGGCATTAGCGGTTAGCCCGCTTTTTTTCGGGGCTGAGATTTATTTCTCAGTCCTAATTTTTTTTGTGTTATGCATTCGCTTTAGGCGTTCCCCCAGGATAGCTGCAAAGCCGTTACAAATTTTCTATAAATTCTTCAGGTGTGACTTTTGCTTGCTTAAGAACACCACTGAGTGTACCAACTTTTAACTCGCGGTGGAGTGGTACAACACAAACAATTTCTCCTTCGGGAGTTGGTTTTTTAAATACAATATGACTACCAGTTTGTCTAGTTTGAATAAATCCTAAGCGCTCTAATGCACGAACCGCCTCATTGCCTGATATCCTTGGCAATTTAGGCATAGCTGACCTCTATACTCGTTACAAATCTAGGATTAGTATCAGTGTCGAGCAAAGGACATTCTTCTAGGTATAGCCTTGTAGCTTCTTTAAGATTAGCAAGAGCTTCTTCAATTGTTTCACCTTGGTCAACTGTGCCGATTTCAGGACATTCAGCAACATACATATCTTCTTCTTTGTGAAGAATGGCAGTCAAGGTTTTGGTCTTCATGGTGTTTTATTTTGATAGAGCGTTCGCACTGCTTTTTCTAGTTTAACGCTGAGTGCGATCACACCTCCAAACAACATCAGCAGAATTTCTCTATAAATATTTTCTTATAACTGTTCAAGTAGTTTGCGTTTCTTCGCTTCAAATTCATCCTCACTAATAGCTCCTTGGTCTCTCAATTTTTTCAATTTTTCTATTTTAGATAGAGGATCAGACAGATTTTGAGATGAATAGCTTAAAAATTGCCCTTTAAATTCAAGAAGATAGTTGAGAAATTCCCTAGCCTTTTCTGCTTCACCTGGTATGGTAAGAGCGTCATTAATCTGAAATTTTGTACTGCGTTCAGTATTATCCCCATCGAGATAAGACAATTCCAAGGTATTTTTAGTTTGTTGAAGCTGGCGTCCTACATCACCAAGAGCTAAAAATCCACGAACACCCCCAAGCTCAAAGAAATCAAGTTTAGCTTCAATCACTCGTTCATATAGGACTTTAAAATACATATCTTTATCGTAGAATACGAAGGAGTGGTCAAGAACAAATGCCAATCCGCAGCTTTGAGCAGAGTTTGGATAACCACGAACTCCACCCCGGTAAGTAGCTATTTGAGAGAATACAACTTGTTCACCTGCATCCAATAAACCGCTAGTTACCAGATTTTCTATTTGTATTATTCTTTCTGATTTTGCTAGAGCGTTTGCTTGCTGCTTCACTTGTTCTTCGATTGTTTGCTGTGAATATTTAGCTATAAATCCTCGACCTTGTGGTGTAGAGATAGCGAACTAAACAAGCTAGAACAAATATAATGATTAACCAAGTGACAGCTGGATTGCCCAAGGTTGATGAACTCAACAAAGTACCAATTATTAAACTAATTCCACAAAAATAGTAGATTGCAAGTTGACTAAATGTTGATTGAGGTTGATTTGAAGCTTGATTTTTAATAGATGAAACATCATTATATGTGTTTATTTTAACTGTAGAGTTTTTGCTTGGAGTTGCTACTTGAGTTTCATGGCTAATAGTTAGAGGCTGACTAATCACAGATGTAGTTGAATTAACTTGTGCCACTAACTCAAATTCTTCAGTCCACACCCACAACTGCCCAACTAAGTTAAAGTTGCGTTCATCGGTTTCGGAACCAGTAGGGGGCATAATCACTAATTCTCCAGCAGCATTGCGTTCGATGCGAAAATCACGGTTTAGCTGACAAAAGTCGTAAAATTGTTCGTTGGTCATAGCGATCGCGGGTTGCAATTGCAAAACAATTGGTACAATCTCTGTAACTACAGGTAAGTTGGTGGTCATAATTGCTTTGTGGCTACTTCACCTGCCTTAACTATAGTCTCTTCACAATCTACGGTGTAATCAGGGTTAATTCATGAAGATTGGAATTGTTGGTAGTGGAAACATGGGACGCTCTCTAGGTATTCTCTGGGCAGAGCAGGGACATGAAGTGTTTTTTGGCTCCCGTGATGCCGAAAAAGGAAAAGCAACGGCAGAGTTCGCTGGACGCCGAACCCAAGGCGGAACTAACGAACAGGCGGCGGCGTTTGCTGATGTAATTTTATGGACAGCACGTAACGTTATGCCCAAACAGCTGCTTTCTCATTCTGAAGTTCTCGACAATAAAATTATTATTGATTGTAATAATCAGGAGATTCCTGAAGGATTTGCTTATGCTCCAATAGTAGAATCTCTAGCTGAAAAGCTTGCTCAAGATGTACCCCAGGCGCAGGTGGTAAAAGCTTTTAATACTATGGCGCAGGAAGTTTTTGAATTAGCACCTGAACCATTGAAAAATTACGGCGTTTCTGTTTTTGTGGCAGGAGATGATGAGCAAGCCAAAAAAATAGTGATGGGACTTACAGAAGAAATTGGATTTTTACCAGTGGATTGTGGTGTTTTACGTAATGCTCGATTGGTTGAAGGTTTAGGAGACTTTATTCGTCTAATTATAGCTGGCCAAAAACAGGGTGTTTATGCAACTATCTCTGTGAATGTTTTACCTACACCATCAGGGCAACGTTTAGGTGGACGGCAAACTTCGAGTTTAAATTAAATTATATGAAGTCAACAAACTAACCGGCCTTGCATAAATGCGGGATAAATTGTCTCACGCAGAGGCGCAAATACGCAGAGAAAATAAAGAGTTTCACATTTGAGTACCTCAGATTTCATCCCCTAATTCAGCAACGCCAACTAACCTAAATTTAATTGGTTAACAATTCGTTCGAGTTCTTGTGTCATCCAATCATTACCTGTTTGATGATAAACTTCAATTAGTGACTGGTAAAACCACAAAGTCTTTTCTTTGCTGTTATGAAACTCAACCCAAATGGCATCTCCCCGTTGTTGCCAATCTGCTAATAACGACCTAGCATTATGCAATTTGTCTGCTAATGATACCAGCCTTACTGATGGTGATGCATGGCGCAGGTTTTCTAAATACCGCTGTTTCCGTTCTAGCCAAGGGGGTTTGGGAGGTGTATCCCACTCTGTACAGCCATCAATTATTGCTATTACTATTTCGCCAAAACGTTGACGGATATCTTCACGAGTGACTTTACCGCCTTGGTCTTCGATACTATCATGTAATAGAGCTGCGATCGCTTCTTCTTCACTTCCACCAGCTTCTACAGGGCAAACGCATCTAAATTACTCTTGATCACAACGAAGGTTAAAAACCAACGAAAAAATCAGGATTTCGCGCTTGATTATTTTTTAAGCCCCAAAGCGATCGCCTAAAATTTTCGCAATAAGCAAGAGTTAATGACATTAATTTTAGTTCTATTGAGAATAGACTTTGCTTGTTGACATGATGCGGCCGCCCTGCCAGCTTCTATTACCAAAGCTGCTACACTCAGTAAATGTGATATGTAAGGAACACCGCTAATTTTGCGTGTTTGATTGGCATGAAGACGAGTTGCATAGACTAAAGCTGATTCAAATTTTTCTGTGAGTTTAATTGTATTCATAACTCTATTAATGCTGATAATAAAGTTGAAATTCTTAGGCTACATCAGTAGCGATACTTTGTTGTAAATTAAAAGGAAGCAAGGCTTCATACCAATTCAAAATTCACGCATTCAAAATTAACCATGAGCGGAGTCGTACTCCTACGGAGAACCAAGCTACGCGTAGCGTCTCGCAGAGAAGGGTCAAAATTAAGAAAGCCAGAGTTACCCAGGGTTTCAAGATTGGAATTAAGAATGATTGCAACAGGAATTCAAATTTACGCAGAGTTTTTCCTTAAGCTACACAACCAACCATAATTGCAATCTACTCTAGACATTCGCTAAAACGGTATCTGTTGCTGTTCGAGTTTTTGTCCCAAAAGTAAGCGTGTACCGACTAAATCAGTCAGTTTTCTGACTACCATCAGCTTATCAGGTTTGACTAAAAGTCCCTCTTCCCAAACACCGAGAGCGATTAAAACTCCTTCTCTTCCTGCTAGAACATCTCGAAAAAATGGGGTAAGCTAATGATCATTTAAGTTGCATAAAACCAGGGATAGAGCCGGTTACTACAAGCGAACCACTCTGAAAAAATGAATGACGATTAGCTTATTATACTCACCAGTCTAGAAATCATAAAGGTGCATCCCAGCGATGTGTGCCTGACCTCGGCATAGACTGTGCAATGCAGAGATGCTGTTTGCAAAGTTATTCGCGTTGTGAATACTAGTTTTCAGTGGCTCTCGCCTATAGGTAAATCATAGACGCACAACCTACAATCACAACAGTTCAAAAAGCAATAGCGGATCTAACTAAATCTGTCAAGGCGAAAGCATGGTCTTTGAATTTATATTATTTCTCTTGGACAATATAACTGTGCTTTCGCTGTTTTGATTCCCTATATTCCAACAATATCACATATTGTGCAAAATTTCTTGCAAAGCGCAATTTTTTTTGCTGAAGATTGTTTTTTAGCTATTGATTATGACTCAAAACTCCCTAACTATCACTAATAAGGAATTTATTTTGTATTTAGAGGGTTACCAACTTTTTTGGCATAAAGTAATGCTGAATACAGTTTTAGAAATTGGTTTAGGATTTGATGCTTGATAGGTGAGTTATGGCAAAGTGCTGTTAGCAGAAGCAGGGTGTTTAGCCCGTACTGAGTGTGAACCCAGTTACTTCATTGCTCAGAGCAATTAACAGTGTCCTAACCTATGTGACCACAGAATATAAGCCGTAAGGAATACACAACCAACCAATTTCGCTCTTTGGGGTAAATTTTGCCTCACTAAAAATTACTGTTCCACTTAAAGGAATATGCACATATTTATTGCACAATCGGCTATAGCAATCCGATTTGATTTTTGAACTCATTTGCTCTTATCAGAGAGTACGAGTAGATAGGCAATTAATTGTCTATCTACAGGTAGGGAATCAGCTTTTTCTGGTTGAGGATGAGTTTTTTCACGCAATCAAATAGGACTTCTATGTCAAGGCTGAATTTTTCTGCAATATTTGTGCAAAGAATCATTGTCGTACTTTGCCGCTGGCTAAAGTTCTATGAATAAATCTTGTCTACCTCCAGATGATTTGCCTTCAAATCAAACAATAAGAGTGAGTGAAATACTATTCAGACAACTTGAAGAAGCAATTAAAAAAAGCTTTTTCTTCGCGTGCGACAATATAACACGCGTTTTGTTATCTAGTTGCCATTGGTATTTCCAAATCAACAGTGGCATTCTGACATTAATTATGATTTGTCACGATATGGAAAGTTATCGCAACATTATGAAAACTGTTCCCTATTTTGCTGAAAAGTTAAAACAGTTTAGCAACAGAGCTAAAATTACTGTTACTTCTCCAATTGACAAAGGTATACCTTGGGTACTTAGTATAGATAACATTTTACCTGAAGGAGACTTGCCTACTACCTGATAGATAAACTTTCTGACGATCGCTTCTTATCTACGAATTTAGAGCGGTATTATTGACTGGACACCTTTATCTATGTTTGGCACAGCCGCAAAAAATCATGCGATCTCTCTAATGTCAGGTTTGTTTGAAAATTTATAAGTTCTGTAAAGCCCTCTCCTTATAGGCTACGGTGTACACACAAGTCTTCTACAGTTGCTCCCCAGACTTTTGATCCCCCCAACCCCCCTTGGAAAGGGGGGCAAAAACCTCTCAAAGTCCTCCTTAAAAAGGAGGATTTAGGAGGATCTACGAGGATTTTGGTTTCCTACACAGATGTGTATACACCGTAGCTCCTTATAGGAGAGAGGTTTGTAATTTTGCAATTAATCTTCCCTATTGCCTAGCTCAATACACCTTCTATTTTGGAGAAACTTTTTCGTCATTAGTAGAAAGAGAGCGAATTAATTCCCGAATGACATCGGTTGCTGGCCTCCCTGTAGTTGAGCAGTATTGCTCAAGCTTCTGTGCCTCTTCTGATGCCAGATTGATTGTAAATCGTTTAACAGCCCATTTTTTATTCATGATTCAACAAACTATGTTTCTGCTAGTACTTCTCTAATATCAGTTTTTTATGCTGTTACTACAATGGTATAATCAATGAAATTGCATTTAAGAAATAATGAAGACAAATGCTATATTTATCGATTAACCGTGAAGAAATAAATTCTACTCTAAAATGTGAAGTTTAGCTAATTTAAATCCAGTAATTATAAACATAATGTTAACTTTGAAATAAAATATACATATTCAAACAGGGAATTTACTGAATTAAACACCATAAAAGAGGCAAAAAAGATAAATTGAGGATTAATTTTTACTTTTGATTTAATTAGTAATCATTAATGATCGCACTGAATTAATTGGCAACAAACTTACTGATAAGCAGGATATTTTTGTTCTAGTTCTAAGGTAAGAATGCAGGCGACTAAGCATAATAAACCTACAGCATAACCAACGAAGACATCAGTTGGCCAGTGAACGCCTAGATAAAGCCGACTAAAACCGATCGCAATAATTAGAATAGCAGTCAAGGTAAAAATTTGCTTCTGCCATTGAGGAGATTCCTTGGCCAAAATATAGGCTATCAGACCATAAACTACTAAAGACAACATAGCATGACCACTGGGAAAGCTAGGGTGACCAACATCAATAATCCACTTCCATAGTGTTGGACGCGCCCTAGCAAAAAGCACTTTCAGCAAATAAATTAAAACCATCGCACTACTTGTAGTTATACCCAAAGTAGTTGCTTGCCAGCGACGATTATTGTATGACCAATTAATTCCTACTCCTAAACTAATTAATAGTAAAACCAGTGGTTCACCAAAAAAAGTTATACTCAGCATGAGCTGATCGAGGAGTGGGGTATGCACCTTTTGGATTGCTAGCAAAATACTGCGATCAAGGCCATATCTGTGTAACAATGCACTACAAAACGCCAATGAAAAAATAGCCCCAGATAACTGAATAAGCTGATTGTTTACTGAATATATAGGTAAAGTTTTAGCCTTTTCGTTGATATCAAGTTTTGGTGTAAGTACTTCTTTAAATTTTCTTGTGTAATCTAAGACAATATTTTGCAGAATTAAGGCGATCGCATTTGGACTAAAATCTTGATTAAAAATTACAAGAACATTTCCTGTCAAATCATTAACTTGAAATTTGGTAATTATTTTATCTTGTGATAATCTTGATGCTATGTAGTTTTTAAGACTATGAGAATGCCTAAGTCCACTTACTTTATATCTAGCTCTGCCTTTAACGGCAGTATGTATAGCTTGAATCAAAATATTTTGATGGGAGCGATTACTGACATCAGCGTTCATTATTCTAACTAATCAGTTTTCGTAATAGCGTATTTTACAAGCCATTTTCAGGGAAATGAACCACATTATTTTTTTGGACGCAATAGAAGAAACAAGATTGTGGTCGCAATACATGAAAACTATTGTAATTATAAATCAATAGACTTGGTATTAGAGACAAAAACCTGAAATTGTGTAGGTTGTCAAAGAAGCTAGACGCACAGAAATTAGCTTCAGGTAGACTAACCCAATATTTTGGGAAACTGAGGCAAATATTCCCATAATCGTTGTTAATCTAGTGGCGATCGCTGCTTTAATTATGCCAAACAAGGGGGTGGCGATCGCATGTAAATTCAAATTGAATATTCCGATCGTAAATAATAATGTAGTTTCCAAAATATGAACAACTTGAAATCACCAGGTTTCACTTGCTGGTTAACTGGATTATCTGGGGCAGGAAAGTCAACTTTAGGAATAGAAATAACCAGAGCATTAGAGCAATTATCACTTCCATGTGAATATTTAGATGGTGATGTCATCCGCACTAATCTTTCTAAAGGCTTAGGTTTTTCTCATGAGGATAGAAATACTAATGTTGCCAGAGTTGGTTTTGTATGTGGACTTTTAAATAAACATAGCATTAATACTGTTGTGGCTTTAATTTCTCCTTATCGAGATGCCCGCGAACAACTCAAACTTCAAATACCGAATTTTATTGAGGTTTTTGTTGATACTCCTTTGGAAGTTTGCATCACAAGGGATGTTAAAGGTTTATATAAAAAAGCTTTAGCTGGAGAGATTCCTGAATTTACTGGAATTTCTTCTCCCTATGAACCGCCTTTACACCCAGATATAACTCTCAAAACTCATAAAGAAACTGTCAATCAATGTGTAGAAATAGTTTTAAATTATCTTCGCGAACAGGGAAAAATATAATCAGTTAATTAGCAGAATTGAGAATTCAGAATCCGATTCAGTTAGTAAGCTGTTCTATACAAACTTGTACTCAATAGCAGATTGTAAAGGAGTGAGGTACAGATAATCGTAGGGGCACAACATGTTGTGCCCTTACCCATGTACTTATAAGTAGGTCGGTGTTGAAAATTGTCGTTATGACAAGGCAGGAGGCAGGAGGCAG
>NZ_CAWUDO010000057.1:0-55887 GCF_963920935.1 Nostoc sp. CCY 9925
ACTCCAGAAATTCAAGTTCTCAATGGCACAGTTGACATTGTAGATGGGACTACGACTGCCATCAACTTTGGTGATGTAGTTGTTGGTAACACTCTGACCAAAACCTTTACGATTAAGAATACTGGTACAGCTGCACTGAATCTGAGTAACCTGAAACTGCCTGACGGCTTTAGTTTAGTGGGAACTCTTCCCACTAGTGTGGCTGCTAATGCTTCCACCACCATCACAGTGGCACTCAACAACACTACACCAGGCACCTATGGTGGCACTCTGATTCTCAGCAACAACGATAGTAACGAAAGCCCATTTGATTTTGCTATCAGTGGTACAGTCAAACCTGCTCCCACTCCAGAAATTCAAGTTCTCAATGGCACAGTTGATATTGCAGATGGTAAGAGTACTATTGACTTTGGCAACACTACTGTTGGTAAAACCCTGAGTGAAACCTTCACCATTCAGAACATCGGCACAGCTGCACTCAACTTAAGTAATCTTGAGCTTCCCGACGGCTTTAGTTTAATTGGAACTCTCCCCACCAGTGTGGCTGCTAATGCTTCCACCACCATCACGGTGGCACTCAACACTACTACACCAGGCACCTATAGCGGCAGCTTCAGTTTAGGTAATAACGACAGTAATGAAAGCCCGTTTGACTTTGCCATTACTGGCATAGTTAAACCCACTCCCATTCCTGAAATTCCAGTTCTCAATGGCACTGACCGTTCTGAGTTTTTACAAGGCAATGCCCCAGCCAACAAGATTTATGGCTTTGCGGGTAACGACACAATCGTAGGTAATCTCAAAAATGACCAACTTTTCGGAGGTGATGGAAATGATACTCTTTGGGGAAGTGATGGTGATGACCTACTCTACGGCGATAGTGGAAATGACTATCTTTCCGGTAATAATGGCAACGATACCATATTTGGTGGTATTAGTGATGACAAACTTTACGGAAATGCAGGCAATGACTGGCTTTACAGCGGTAAAGGTAACGATACACTGACAGGGGGTTCTGGTTATGATAATTTTGTGTTGGCTTTAGGTGAGGGTACTGACTCGATTCTTGACTTTGAACTAGGTAAAGACAAGATTGCTCTCTCTGGTGGTCTTCAGTTTGGTCAATTGTTGATACAGCAACAAGGAAGTCAAGCCTTTATTCTAAATAGTTCTGACAATCAAGTGTTGGCGAAGTTGGATAATACCAGTGCAAGTATACTCTTGGCTCAGCCTTCTACGACTTTTATCAATATTTAGTTCTGTTTTTTGATAACTAAGTTTCTTCAAACCAGGTGTAGGGTAATAACTAGAGTAAAAAGATTTAGTATTGAGCAACTAAATTCTTTTATCAGGTTCCCTACACCTGTTTTTTACTCTTGTTCAGCAGTTCTGATTCCAGTTTACCTAATTGATGACACGCCCTAAGTCTTTGTCGCCAATGGGGGGGATATTTTCCTAGAAGTGCGGAAATTTTGCCACAAGCAAGTACGGAATAGGCAGGGCGACAGGCGGGTGTGGGATATTCAGGGGTTGTAATGGGGACGATATTTTCAACTTTCAGAGGAAATCCTAGTTGTTGGGCTTCTTCAAAGATGGCAATGGCAAAGTCATACCAGCTAGCAACGCCGCTATTTGTGTAGTGATATGTGCCTGCAATATCTAAGCTCAAATGGGGAATCGTTTCGCCTATGACTGCGGCTATATCTTTTGCCCAAGTCGGGCTACCAATTTGATCGGCGACGATACGCAGTTCTGAGCGTTCTGCACCGAGTCGTAACATGGTTTTGACAAAGTTACTTTTGCCAAAGTTTCCATAAACCCAAGCTGTGCGGAGGATGAGGTGATGGGTGCAATTCTCTTGAATTGCTTGTTCTCCTGCGAGTTTGGTTTTTCCATAGACACTCAAGGGGTTAGTGGCATCGGTTTCCTGATATGGGCGACACCCATTGCCATCAAAAACGTAATCAGTGGAAATATGAATTAGAAAAGCTCCCAATTTTTGGGTTTCTTCGGCGAGAATTAAAGGTGCAGTAGTATTAATAGCCCAAGCTTGTTCCGATTCACTTTCAGCTTTGTCTACGGCGGTATAAGCAGCGGCGTTAATGATGATTTGCGGTTGCTTTGTTCTGATAACGCTACGGAGGGTATCAGGCTCGGTAAGGTCTACTGTTGGGCGTGCTACTGAGATAACATCGCCGTAGGATGGAAGAATTTGTTGTAATTCTTGACCTACTTGACCGTTGCTACCAATGAGCAGAATTGATTTAGCCATTAGTCATTAGTCATTAGTCATTAGTAATTCTCCATGTCCCCTCATCTCCCCATCTCCCCACTCCCTACGTTTCTTGAGAGTATTTAATCATAGATTTCGGCAGTTTTCAAAGATTTACCAGCTTCGTCTTTAGCTGATAAAATCGGTGAACCATTTAAAGGCCAATCTATAGCTAAATCTGGATCGTTCCAGATAATTGTGCGATCGCCTTGGGGTGCGTAGTAATCTGTAGTTTTATACAGAACTTCAGCTTTTTCTGAAAGCACAAGAAACCCGTGAGCAAAGCCTACTGGTATCCAAAGTGAGCGTTTATTCTCGGCACTGAGTTCATAACCCACCCATTTACCAAACGTGGGCGAACTTTTTCTAATATCTACAGCTACGTCAAAGATACTGCCAGCAATTACACGAACGAGTTTACCTTGGGGTTGTTGGATTTGGTAATGCAATCCACGCAAGACGTTTTGCTTAGAACAAGAGTGGTTATCTTGGACGAAATTCGCAGCAATACCAGTTTCTTGAGTAAATTTTTCGTGGTTATAGGCTTCAAAGAAGAAACCGCGATCGTCTGCAAATACTTTGGGTTCGAGTTGTATAACTTCGGGAATTTTGGTTTGTGTAATGCTCATTAAATATTATTGTGAGTAATTTGCCGCAGTTTTAACAAGTAAGTTATGTGAGTTCAATTTGACAGTCATCGCCAATTAGAAATCGTAAAGCTTTTGGGCGACGCGGTGCAAGAGTCAATTGTGCGCGTTGTCCTATGACACTATCGATAATGCGTTGATGGATTCCGGCAATTTTAGCACCTTCTAAAATCACACTGTGTTCTAAATCTGTATCAATTAGTGTGGCATTGTTAGCAACGCTACTATAGGGGCCAATAAAGCAGTTTTCTAAATGACAATTGTTACCAATGATTACTGGGCCACGAATTGTACAATTAATGACTCGAGATTTTGCACCGATTTTAACTCGCCCAATAATCTGACTTTGGGCATCGACTTCGCCGAGAATTGATGGTGTTAAATAAGTGTCGAGAACTAAACGATTCGCTTCTAATAAGTCATCTTTTTTACCTGTATCTAACCACCAACCTTGGAGTTTGTGTGCAACAACCTGCTTTTGCTGATTAATTAGGTATTGAATAGCATCAGTAATTTCGAGTTCGCCTCTAGTGGAAGGTTGGATATTAGCGATCGCATCAAAGATAATGTGAGAAAAAAAATAAACTCCTACCAATGCCAGATTTGAAGGAGGGACTTTGGGTTTTTCAATTAACTGCAATACCCTTCCTGTATCATCGACCTCAGCCACACCAAAGGCAGTAGGATTGGCAACAGGACGTAAGAGAATTAAAGCATCAGGCTGTTGTTGGCTAAATTGTTGCAGAAAGTATCTTAAGTCGCCTAATTGAATTAGGTTATCGCCCAAGTACATGACAAAGGGAGAATCTCCTAAAAACGGACGGGCGATTTGAACGGCGTGAGCAAGTCCGGCTGGCTGGTCTTGTAATATGTAGGTAATCTTGGCTGCAAAGTATTCTCCATCTCCGGTTTTTGCTTGGACTTCTGCGCCAGTTTCCGGGCTGATGATGATGCCAATATCAGTAATACCAGCAGCAACCATTTCTTCAATGCCATACCATAAAACAGGTTTGTTAGCAACTGGTACGAGTTGTTTTGCTCCGCTGTAGGTGAGAGGACGCAGACGTGTACCTTTACCACCAGAGAGGATTAGTGCTTTCATAAGGATTTTTTATTTGTCATTTGTTATTCTCCGCGTCCCCGCGTCCTCTACTCAACGGTATTATTCTACACGTAGCGGGATAAGACTTCGGCAGTTGCTTGCCCCGTTTTTTGCCAACTGAATTGTTGGGAGTGAATGATTCCCTGGTTGGAAAGGCGCGATCGCAATGCCGAATCAGTGGCGATCGCTTCCATTGCCTCTGTAATTTCTCTGCTGTTGTAGGGATCGATGAGAATCGCCGCGTCTCCACCTACTTCTGGTAGGGAAGAGAGATTTGAGGTAATTACCGGGGTACCGCAAGCCATTGCTTCCAGGACGGGTAAACCAAAACCTTCCCAGAGGCTGGGGAAGACAAGGGCGATGGCTTCATTGATAATTTTTGGCAATTCGGTGTAAGGAACATAGTCCAGGAATTTGACTTGATTAGTGATGCCGAGTTGTGCAACTTGGGCTGTTAAAGTTGGGGTGTAACGGCGATCGCTTGGTCCTGCTAACCAAAGTTCATAGTCGCTGTTATTGGGTAGCGCGGCGAAGGCAGCAATAAGTCCGTGTAAGTTTTTATAAGTATTTTGGCGTCCAATGTAGAGAAAGTAGTTACGGGTGGGAAGATCGAGAAAACGGAAGTGAGTGCGATCGTGGGCAAGGGGGATGGGGGTAATTTTGCTGTCTGGAATCTGATAAAAATCGGTGATGTCCTTAGCTGTAGCCTGGGAGTTACAGACAATGTGTTGTGCTTGGTTGATGACTTGAGGAATGTAGTAGCGGTGATAGGATGTCAGCGGTGAAAAGCTTTTAGGAAAACGCAACGGGATAAAATCGTGAACCATCACGACAAAACGGCAGTTAGTATAAATAGGTGCTTCTGGTAGCAAGGAAAATAAAATCTGGGATTTTAGCTTTTTATAAATTTGCGGTAATTCAAATTGCGTCCAAACAAGGCGTTTAAAATGACCTTTTACCCCTTGTTCTGGGGTTAAGTTAGCGGGAACTGGATAGCAGTTATAACCAGAGATATTTTGTGGAACTAAGAGTGTGGGATAAAGTTGTTGTAAGTGAGGCAACAAATTTAGAGCGTAGGTACTGATACCTGTGGGTCGATTTAGCAAAAATGAGAGATTAATTAACAATGTCATTTTCCAGCATAAAAACTTAAAAAATTAGTTAGTAGAAAGGAAATATTTCAATTTGCTCAAAAAAAATGATACAACCAAATTATTTATTTTGCTTTTTTATTACATAATCCCATATACCATAAAATTTTCCTAATCCAGCTTGTGGCTTTAGTAATATTACTAATATTGACTTGAAAATCTGAAAAATTAATTTAATTTTAAAAATAAATTTATTTGTATGCTTATCCATTGTTAATAGATAACCATACGTACCATTTCTAAATTTTTTAAAAATATTTCTATTAGTAATAGATGAGCCTTCATGCATTACTAAAAAATTATTATTTATGGCAATTATATGTCCTTGATTAGCATAGCGTAAACAAAAGTCTACATCTTCATAATAAAGAAAGTAATCAGAATCAAAATAAGGGCAATCAGTAAAATTTTTAAAATTAAGAATTAAACTACAGCCAGAAATCCAATCACAATTAACATACTCAGCATCTATATTTGTTACTTTTTTTTCGGTAATAATTGCACCAGTTTTAGGAATAAATCGACCCCCAGCAAACCAAACTTCGCCTTTCGGAGTACAGATAAATGTACCAAGAATTGAGATTTCTGGGTGTAACTCAAAAAAAGGCTGAACTTTATCTAAAGTATTTTCTGTCAAATAAGCATCTGGATTGATTATCCAAACATAGGCTTGGGGGTCTTGAATATAAATCCATTTTAAGCCTAAATTACAAGCACAACCAAAACCTAAATTAGCCCCAGCATTAAAAATTAATACAGAATCTGTTTTGAGATTATCAATAGAGCGATCGTCTGGTGAGTTATTGATAATAATTACTTTGTAGCCAACGTCACTTGTTTTATGTATTGAATTAATTAATTTTAAAATTAAATTTGTAGAGTAATAATTAACAGTTAAAAAATAAATCACTATGCTTATATAAACTTTTAATATCAGTTAATCTGGCTTAATAAATAATTATACCATTTTGAATTTTTAATTTGAGATTTTGGATTAGGTAAAAGTTAGTAAATAAGCTTTTTGAGGTAAATTTTCGCTTGAAAATCCCCTATCTCGAGTCCATTTTACAACCAAGTTTTACCAAGCTTTCCTTGAAAGCCATGAAATGTTCCCAGCAAGGAAGCCCATATTTTTAGGATTTTTTCTTCAGGGTCATACAGCAAAATTGTAACTATCCTGCGGAGTAAATATTTTAAGCGCTGACCACAACTGGTTAGTCGATACAAGCCTTGAGCGTGGCGAGTTTCTAAATAAGTGTGATTTCGATTAATGTAATAGTTACGTAGAGCAGAATATTTGTGAACGATGATTTCTCGCTGAAAAAATTTTACTTTAACTGGATTACCAAAGTTATGGTACATAATAGCTTTAGTAATTATCAGATTACGAAATCCCTGTTGTCGTAATCTCAAACCGTAGTCGAGGTCAATTCCATCGATAAATAATTCTGCCCGAGGAAAACCAACAGTTTTAGCAGCAGCAATGGAAATTAAAGAACCAGAAGTTATAGGGGAATCGCACTCATAAAAATCAACATTCTTATTGTGTTTGCAACCTCTAAACTGGTCTCCTACAAAAACGGCTCCCTGTACAATTTCCTCAGTTTTGCAATCAATCGCAGTAGGAGCAATAATCCCAATTTTGTCATCACCCTCTAGGGACAACTTATGATAAAATTCTAACAAAATTTCCAAACAATTCTTAGTCGGTAAACTGTCTTGGTCAAAAGCCCATAAAAAATCATAACCTTCCTTTATTGCCCATTCCAGCCCAAGTACCAAACCTTCACCAATGCCAATATTTTCTGGATAATGATGTATCAAAATCGATGTACTATTGAGTTCTAGTAATTCTTGAGTGGAATTATCTACGACAAAAATACTATCTATTGGTATAGATTGAGATTTAATGGCTTGCAGACACTCAATGGCAGCTTGTTTATCTTTATAGAGGGTTATATAAGCTGCTACTTTTGCTGTCATTGATTTAGATGTTATGTAAGAAGTCTATTTACGGTTTTTATATCTTAATACTCTAATCTTCAGGCTCATGTATTAAGATAAACTAACACCAATTAATATCGAGATACTTTTAAAATAGCCTTCCTTAATCCTTAATAACGAATATTTCTAGATGTTTGGGCATTATACATTTCTTCTAATATTTGTTGAAGATTATACTTGTATTCCCATGTTGGATAGTGAGAACGGAACTTTCTCACATCTGAAATGTACCAGATATGATCGCCAGAGCGATTTTCTTCTGTATAAGTATATTGCAGCTTTTTACCTACGATGTCTTCGCAAATTGATATTGCTTCTAACATAGAGCAATTACTATGTCGAGAACCTCCCATATTATAGACTTCGCCACATCTGGGATTTTGATAAAAATGATAAAAAGCATTGACCAGATCGTAACTGTGTATATTATCTCTAACTTGTTTACCTTGATAGCCAAATATGGTGTAAGTATCACCAGTAATAGTACATTTCATTAAGTAAGCTAGAAAACCATGCAACTGGGCGCCAGAATGGTTAGGGCCAGTTAAGCAACCTCCTCTAAAGGTAACAGTCCTCATGCCGAAGTATCTACCATATTCTTGAACTAGAATATCTGCGGCAACTTTAGAAGCACCAAATAAAGAATGTTTGGAGTTGTCAATTGTCATTGACTCATCAATACCTTCTCTGTATTGATGATTTGGTTCGATTTCCCAACGGGTTTCTAACTCCTCCAAGGGCAAATAGTTGGGACTGTCGCCATAGACTTTGTTGGTTGAAGTAAATATAAAAGTTGCATCCGGACAATATTGTCGAGTTGCTTCTAGTAATACTAAAGTACCGTTAGCATTAACTGTAAAATCTGTATGAGGGTCTTTTGCTGCCCAGTCATGGGATGGTTGTGCTGCTGTATGGATAATTAGACAAATATCAGAGGAATATTCTTGAAATAGGTTTTCGATTGCGGAGCGATCGCGGATATCAATATCATAATGACGATAGCTATCACCATATTTATCTTCTAAGATGCGACGATTCCACTCTGTTGATGCAGATTCACCAAAAAATACTGCTCGCATATTATTATCGATACCGACAACATGAAAACCGTTCTGGGCAAAAAAATGAACCGATTCAGAACCAATTAGACCGGATGAACCAGTAATTAAAACGGTAGGCATAATATCTTCAATCACGTCATAGTATAATCACTAGTTTAGGATAAAATGGGTTTCAGAATTGTTTCATACTCAAGAATCCAGTGATAAATATCTCTAAGAGTTTGTTCGGGATTCATCATTGGCTTCCATCCAGTCTTAGAAATTATTTTGGAAGAATCCGTAATATAAATGGGAATATCCCCTTGTCTGGCTGTTTCTTCTGATTTAATCGCAATAGATTTACCACTAATTGACTCACATAATCTAGTAGTCTCTAATAGCGATAGACTATTCTCAACACCTCCACCAACATTTAAAACATCTCCATCTAGTTCCGAAAAATGTTCTAACTGGTAATCAATGAGGCGTAGCAAATCTTGAATATGCAATAAATCTCTAACTTGTTTACCTGTACCGCCATAGCCTATATAACTTAAAGATTTTTCAAAATAGTGTGCCGCTAACCACAAAACAAAAACACCTTGGTCAACTTTACCCATTTGCCAAGGCCCTGTAATTACGCCACAACGGTTAACTATTGCCTGAATATTATAAGCTTGTCGATACTCTTCGATGAGCATTTCTGAGGCAAGTTTAGTAGTACCATATAGAGAACGGTAACTTTGAAGTGGAAATTCCTCTGCAATACCTAAATCAGATACCCCAGGTATTGTTTGTTCAACAGCAATACTAAAACGGGTTGGTAGTTCTACTAAATTAATTGATTTAAGTGTTTCAATCGGATAAACACGACTGGTGGATAGAAACAGCAAACGAGCTTGAATTTGTCTAGCTAATTCCAGAACATTGATAGTACCTATTAAATTTGTTTGCAGGACGTATTGTGGAGAAGCAAATCCTGCAAGTACTGAAGGTTCAGCAGAACAATCAATAATAGTATCGGCATCAAAGATTCCAGGATCTAAATCGCTAGAAGAACGAATGTCACCATGAATAAAGTCAATTCCCAAATTTTTGAATCTAGGAAGATTTAATTCTGAACCACGTCTCCGCAGATTATCAAAACATATAATTTTCCAGTGAGAATGATGCTTTTTTAGATTAATTGCTAAAGAACTGCCAACAAAACCAGCCCCTCCTAAAATCAGAATCTTCTCAGCCATTGGATTTAAACCTTTGATTTGCTACCAGTTTATTTTTGCTTAGATGATAATCTCCACGCGATAAATGTTTTTCTAGCCAGATGTAGAGGACTATAAACAAATATCGGCTCCCCATTTCTTTTAGTTTTAACTTAGAAACTCCTGTGGTTCTATTTCTCCAAGTAATGGGAATAGTTTTATAAGAATACCCTCTTACTATGGCTTTGAGTGGCATTTCTACAGTTAAGTTAAAATGATGAGATACTAATGGGGAGATACCATCAATAACCTCTTTGCGATAAATTTTAAATGCATTGGTAGTGTCATTAAATTTTAAGCCAAATAAAATTTTAATAAATAAGTTAGCTAAGCGATTAACAATTAATTTGTGGATCGGATAGTCGATAACTCTACCTCCTTTAATGAAGCGGGAACCAAAAACACAATCGTACCCTTCTTGCAGTGTATGGTAGTAAGATACCATGTCTTCTGGTGCATCTGAACTATCTGCCATAACTACCGCTACAGCATCTCCCGTAAAATTTTCTAACCCACAGCGAACTGCAAACCCAAAGCCGTTAGGATAATAATTATTGACGTAACGCAGCTTAATATTTTCCGAATTTATCTGTTGTAATAATTCTTCTGTGTTATCTTTGCTGTTGTCGTTAACAACTAAAATTTCGTAATCTATTTTTTCTTGTTCTAAAACTGTGCTAATAGTGTGAACAGTTTGAACTATGCAATCTTCTTCGTTGTAGGCTGGAATTACTATTGATAAAGTCTTGACAGATTTTGAAGTATCTATCGTTATTGGCTCATCTTTCCTGAAACTAGAATTTCCTGATAGAGCTGGAGCCAATGATTCTGGATAATATGTAGCTGAGATTTTTTGTGTTGGGGTTTTAAATACAAAGCGATCGCTAATTAAATAATTAATCGATGCACTCACAAGTGCGCCTATTATAGTATTGATACCATAGTTAACTTTCAACCAATCTAAAATCGGAAAAATCAAGAAAATACGAGTAATAACTGCTGCACCCGCAGAAACATGGTAAAGAGGAAGTTGTCGTAAAAATACTTCTCTAAGATTCCAAACGCCGCCAGTCCAAACCCAACTTCGGTATATAAAAAAACTAAATATTAAGGAGATTTCAATTGATACTGCATTGGCGATATTACGTAAAAAAGCTGTATTGAATCCTAGCTTTTCAATTATTAAATAAATCAATGCTAAGTTTAGTGCTGCTGCTAAACCACCACCTAGCAGAAACTTTAGTATTTTTGGCTTAAATATTTTTTTGATCATTTGACTCTATAACTCCTTTTCTATTCCCAATCATAAATACAACAGTTTCTAAACTAAATTATTTTTTATTCCACCACTTTTATCTTTGGTTCACCATTCAACTTTATGAACTGTTGACGTTTTTGATCATAAACCCAAGCTTTAATTACAGTTTCACCTGCTGGTATAGATTTTAGAGAAATATTTGCTTCCCAACCCGATGTATTGTAGAGACTTGAGTTTAAAGCTGTAGCTACATCAGGTCTGTTTAAATGTACAAGCCCAGTGGCAAAAAATGATTGACTATTGCCATAGGATAGTAAAACTATGGGTGGCTGTTCTTGAGGTTCAGGAAGAATAGCCCAGCCCAACAGCTTTAAAGTATCACTACTGCGTATATTTAATGGTTGTTTTGTTGTTGGGGGTACATCAATGTAACCATGAACTTTATCAGCTTTAGTTATAAAAGTGATATTTTGAGGAAAATGTCTAAACTCTAATTTTTGAAGAACTGGGCTGAGTTGTCGTATCAAAACTTGATCGGGAAAAATAAAATTTAAACAGTTGCTAGGTGAATTATTTATAGATTTATCTATATAATGTATAATTTCTAAACAATTTTGACCAGCCTTCCTTTGTAGCGATATATTTTGACCTTCTGCAATGCTATTAGTTGAGCTATAAATAGAAAGGCTTATTACAAAGCTTAGGCAGAATACTGAGAATATATATATTTTTTTAGGTGGTTCTTGCCATTTGTATAAAATCCATAATCCACACAATTGTAAGCAGGATATAACTAATAATATCGAAACACTTACGTATCTAGATGAAGTAGCTTGCTCAACACCAAAACCCGCTCTACCAACAGTAGTCATTGATGCAAACAAAATGGCAAACCAACCCAATGATAACCAAGGTGCTGCTTTATTGACAAATTTTGATTGCTGATTAGTAAAAGCTAATATATTAAAAAAGGAAAAAATTAATAATATTATTAAACCAGTAAGTACAGGAGGAAGAGTATTTTTAAATAATGAGAAGCCTATCAAAGTTAAGAAATATTTTGATGCAATTAATGGCTTCTGAAAAATAAAGAGTATAGTAGGATGATGAGAAGGTTTTTCATAACCAATAGAATAGATAGCAACACAAAAAGCAAAAAGCCCCATCCATAACAAAATCCTGATTTTTTTCTGCTTATCTATCCCTTCAAGGAAGTATACTGATGGGAGTATTGCAACCCAAGATAGTAATCCATGAGCTGATGAGAAGCTAGCAATAAAACAACATAGAGATGCAAGTAATAATCTGATATTTGGAAGTAAGTTTTTAGGTACGGTAAGAATGAAAATTGCTAATATTAAGCAGGTATTTATAAATAGCCAAGCTATTTGAAATCCCCATAGCAAATTTTCATACTGATTTAAAGAAAAATGTGCAATACAAATTGTAATATTAAATAAATTAAATAATACTTGATTACCTTCATTCCAATTACAGGCTGCAATCTTATATAAAATTGCAAAATTTACTAAAGCCAATAAAAAAATAAAGTAAGTTTCTAGTTTAATGTTCCACTTGGAAGAAAATGCAAGTACTGCAAATATTATCCTTGGAAAAAGTATGCGATGCTCGTTGTGCTGAGAAAAAAAATCTCTGAAGTTTGCAGTACCACTATGAATGTTTGCAAAAAAATTTACTAATGCCCAATCATCGCCAAAGGGTACGTTTACACTGAAGGTGGCGACAAACCAGAAAAGTAGAACTACTGGTAGGGAATATGAAACTGCTAAAACCAACTTTGCTTTTGGGGATGAAAGAGGTTTATTGTACATATTTTTTCGGCGAATTTTGATTGTAGAATTCAGCTAAGAATCTGCGATCTTCACCGATATTTCCGGTTGGATGATGAGGATGTCTGGGATGCTTCCGGAGGATGGTCATAGAGCAGATCGACTTAAACTTATACTAACGAACAGCCGTTAAAGCAAAACTCGGTCCATTCGGATGGTCTGGAGCATCAAAACTAATTTCAATGTTTTTCAAACCAAAGTATTTGAGGCAAGCTA
This sequence comes from Nostoc sp. CCY 9925, assembly GCF_963920935.1. Taxonomy (NCBI): domain Bacteria; kingdom Bacillati; phylum Cyanobacteriota; class Cyanophyceae; order Nostocales; family Nostocaceae; genus Nostoc; species Nostoc sp. CCY 9925. The sequence goes on from NZ_CAWUDO010000057.1 coordinate 12,803, forward strand.
GTATATCATCGCGGCTCATCCAATAACTATTGCTTGCATTACCACCACAGAAACCTGACCATTCCAGGGCTTTTTCATATTCTTGACGATAAAGAGTGTGCTTAAAGCCATCATAATTAGTTTGAGAACTACCTACAAATTTATGTCTCAGGTTAGGATTAGCTGAAATTATATTTTTGTCATAATAATGCGTCCAAATAAATATTTGATCTGTACAATTAGCTATTAGCCCAATCAATTCGGCTGGGTTTTTCATATGATATAGTACACCGCTAGCTATGCATACATCAAATTTATTCTGAGTGTTTCGCAAATATTCTACAAAGTCGCCATACAAAAAACGTGTCTTTTTCAGTTCTAAAATCTCTTTGATAATTAAACACTTTAAATAAGCACGACTATTAGCTTCTATTGATAAAATTGATGCTGCCTCTAAGCACTCCAACATATAAGTATGTCCTGCTTCCAATGGTCCCAACTCCAGCACAGTTTTACCTTTAATCCCGCCTAGTTTAGTGCAGGCCCAATCAATCCTTGCATCTTCAAACAATGGAATCGAACCTGCTTTCAAAGCCGCTAGTGGAGCAGGTAATTTTGATGACCACTCACTTTGAAAAATATCGAGTGCGTTTTGGGGACTGGGCGCAGACTTTATGTATTGATCTAATATGCTCATAATTTTATTAAGGATTTTGTTAATGTTTATAAAGTTAGCAACTTAGCAGATTTAAGATTAATATCAACCATTGATAGCGTAATCTGATATTACAGATATTTTTAAATCTTTATTTAATAGTAGATAAAACCTTTATGCAGCTTTTCTCAAAATAGCAATAAATTATATTCCATTTTTCTGAAGCAATTCAATTTCAAAGTTTCTACCTGAAGTTGTAGTTCGTTTTTATCTATTATATCCCTTAATCTATAGAGAAAATTTTCTAATAGCGAAGCCATATATAGATTACTCCTAAGATAATAAAATCTTAAATTTAAAAATCTATACGCTTATACTAAAGTCTTCAACTTGCCTACTTAAGTTCGGACTATAACAAGGATCGTGTTCCATAAATTCTTTCCATTTACTCTGCATATACATTATTTCTTTAATAAATCTAGCTTGCTTTGCAGGTGTATCTTCATAACCTCGGCTCTTAGATTCATGATGATAAAGTAAGACGTGTGGTAAGTAGATATTTCTGTAACCTTTCTCAACAATCTTTAAACACAGGTCAATATCATTAAATGCAACTGCAAGTTCCTCTTCAAAACCTCCTATAGCTTCAAAAGTTTCTCGTCTACACATTAAACAAGCTGCTGTTACAGCCGAATAATTATTTACGGTTAGGATTTGAGCGAAGTATCCTGGACAATCGGCTTGATAATATTTATGACTATGACCAGCAACTCCTCCAATACCCATAATTACACCAGCATGTTGAATTGTGTTATCTGGATATAATAGCAAGGCTCCGACAGCACCAATAGAAGGTCTTTGAGCTTGTTCAACCATTGCATCTATCCAGTCAGGAGTAATTACTTCAATATCATTATTTAAAAACAGTAAATAATCTCCTTTAGCCTGATTAACTGCATAATTATTAATCCGGGAATAGTTAAAAGGTATATCCAGTCGGTAGCATTGAAACCTACTGGATTCCTTTTGTTCCCATTTAGAAATCACATTAGCTGTATTTTCTTCTTGACTACCGTTATCTATGAGAATAACTTCATAATTTGGGTAAGTTGTCTTCTCAAAAATAGATGTTAGGCATTGATCTAAAATATCGCCTAAATCTCTTGTGGGGATGATAATGCTAACAAGTTGATAATCTTTTATTGTGTATCTAATAATGTAATGACCGGCAAAGTTCCGAGTCGGTGTAACTTGCCCGTCTTCTCCTCGTCTAGCAAGGGCGTCTACTAATGCTTTCTCTGCTGCTATGACAGCATAAGGTTTTTGATCCGGTTTACTTGCCGCAGATTGGGGATGAATTCTCCAGTGATATAATATTTTTGGTATGTGAAATATTTTTGTAGTTTTTTCCGTTAATCTTAAAACTAAATCATAGTCTTGACTTCCCTCATACCCTACCCTAAAACCTCCAATAGCGTTTACTAAGTCTCGTCGATAGACTCCTAAATGGCAGGTATACATCCGAGACAAAAAAGAATCAGGACACCAATCTGGTTTAAAGAAAGGATCTTGAAGTTTACCGTTATCATCAATTTTATCTTCATCAGAATAAATCATATCTGCTTCTGGATGCTTATTGAGCAGTAAAGCAGTTTCATACAAAGCATCTGGGGTTAGTAAATCATCGTGATCTAGTAAGGCAATAAATTCACCTGTTGCGATTTCTATCGCTGAGTTAGAACAACGAGAAATATGACCATTTTCAGTTCTAAAAATAACTTTTATCCGAGAATCTTTTGATGAGTAGTCCTCTAAAATTTCTCTAATATAATTATCTGTAGAGTAATCGTCAGCAATACATAACTCCCAGTAAGGATAAACTTGATTCAATACAGATTCAATAGCTGCTTGGAGAAAACCCCCAGGAGTATTGAAAACAGGCATAATCAGACTAATAGTCGGCTTATAAGCTAATAATTTTGCCGTTTCAACCATCTTTTGTAAGGCTACCTGAGTGGGGTAGTTTTGGTTCAGCCACTTCTGGTAATTAAGATCATTAGTTTGAGGAATATCTGGTAGTGCAATGGTAGATAGTGATGAATCATTAGACTTTAATTTTGAAGAAATTTTTTCCCGTAATTTGTTCAAGCAGTAACGGAGTCCCTTTGTTCTGAAAACAAACCATAAGTTTTTCAGTTTTGACAAAAAAGTTATGTGAAATGAACTATCTTCGTCTATTAAACTTATAGTGCCTCTGAATTTCAACCATAAACTTTTGTCAAACAAGTTCTCATCGTCCAGTAAACCCACAGCATGTCTAAATTTAAACCATGTTTTTCGCATCCGCCAAAATTTACTAGTATTCATCGCTATAATTGTGCCCTGCGATCGCTCTAATTGAGTTTGAGTATCTTGCAATTGAGACTGCGATCGCTCTAATTGAGCTTGAGTATCTTGCAATTGAGACTGCGATCGCTCTAATTCGGCTTGTGTGTGTTCTACTTGAGACTGCGATCGCTCTAATTCGGCTTGTGTGTGTTCTACTTGAGACTGCGATCGCTCTAATTCGGCTTGTGTGTGTTCTACTTGAGACTGCAATTCCTCCAACTGAAGCTGATTTTCCTGTACTTGAGCTTGGGCTTGTTCCAGTTTTACTTGTGTGTCTTGTAGTTGAGATTGCAATTGCTCCGATTCTTCCAATATCTTAGAGGAGCGCTTCTTGATTGCAGCATATTCTGCTTCTATAGTGCAAGGATCTGCCCGAATAATAAACTGTAAAGTGTCCGCATCTTTATCTTCTTCAATTTGTTTAATAGTCTCACTGTTGAATTGTTCTCTATTATTCTGAGGTATCAAAGAATTATGTGAAAAAATTTCTAGTTTGGTTTGGTCAATAATATTTACTAAATATCCTGGTCTTTCAAATAACTCCTCAACCGTTTTTCTGGTAAAAAACCTCAGGTGAGTATTATCTAAAATCCCTAATTCTGTATATTCAAATTTACCTTGTAGTAAAGATAAACGAATTGCACCGTGAGCAATATTTGGGATAGAAGCAACTATATATCCATCTTTTTTTAATATCTGCTTGGTTTCTTCCAAAATTTTCCAAGGGTTTCGCAGATGTTCCAAAACATCTCCAAATACTGCTACATCAAACTCCTGGCTAGGTAATATTTCTGTAACCGAAACAAAATCTAAGTCGGCAACTATTACCTCTTTACAGTACTGTTCGGCAACTTTGGCAGCATCTGGGTTGATATCTACTCCTGTGACAATACACCCTTTCTGATTCAGGAACTTAGCAAAGTAACCAGTCGCGCACCCAAAGTCTACTACTCGCTGATTCTCTCCAATGAGGTTCAACATTTTCCTTAAACTGTGGTTTTCATCTAAACCTTCTTCTATGATGTTTTCAACCGAGGGATAATCTTTTGACCAATCTTTATCCATGATTATAAGACCTTGGTGATATTTATATTAATTAAACTTGTGTTGCTACTGTTGGCAAAACTTGTTTGTTTACTTGAACGACCATCGGTTGAGCGACTAAAGCATGAATGTGCTTTCCAGTGTCTGGGGGCAAAATTTGAAAAACCATTATATTATCAATCCAGTCAAAGCTAAGAGCTTCATAGCTTTCAGAGCCAGCAACTGTTAAGCTATAAGAACTAGGTCGAAGAGGTAAATTAAATTTAAACTTAATTTCTATTTCTTCTCCTGATTCTAATTTCCCTATTTTGATATTTTCTTCTAAAGTATTACTACCAATTACTTCGTTACCATTTTTATCGCACACATAAAAGCCTACAATACAACTTTTTAGGAGAAAATAAACTTTTAAATTCACAACTAATGTTACTTCTTCATTAAATGCAAAAATTGGAGTTTCACCGGCATATTCACCTAATTGATTCAGGATTTTTACGCTTTCGATTCGGGCTTTTCCACTTCCTCTGCGTGTTGCCTTGCTGAAACTTGAACTTGGAGATGAAATATCACAATTTGGATAATCTGAAGCCTGTATTTCTTTATGTATAACGGTATTTACTTGCTGTTGGGAGTTAACCTCAACCTCTTGCGCTAAACCTAATTCAAGTTCTGTAACTAATTTTAAATATTCAATTACAACGGCATTTGGCAATCCTGTCGTATGTATTTTTCCGTCATGAATCATAATCGCTGAATTGCACAATGTTTTGATTGCGCCGGCATCGTGGGAAACAAATAATGTTGTTACTCCAGAATCCATCATCGCACGCATTTGCCGCATACAACGATGTTGAAATACAATATCTCCAACAGCAAGTGCTTCGTCAACAATTAAAATCTCTGGATCGACATTGACTGCAACAGCAAATGCCAAGCGGACATACATACCACTAGAATAAGTTTTAACGGGTTGCTCGATGAAATCGCCGATATCGGCAAAAGCAGCAATATCATCAAATCTGTCTTCAATTTGTTTTTGACTCAATCCTAATAATCGTCCGTTAAAAAAGACATTTTGCCTTCCTGTAAACTCTGGGTTAAAACCACTTCCTAATTCTAATAAAGCAGAAATTCGACCATTGACTCGCACATCACCAGTTGATGGGGTGAGGGTTCCCACTATAATTTGTAACAATGTACTTTTTCCAGAACCGTTACGTCCAATTACTCCAACTGTCTGCCCTTTGGGAATCTCAATGTTGATATCCCGAAGTGCCCAAAATTCATCTGTTCTACTCTTACCGGGTAGCAAAACTTCTTTGAGCCTATCGACAGGGCGGCTGTAGCGTTTGAAACACTTCGAGACATTCTTAAGGGAAATAGCAATTTCTTCACCCATACTTTTGCTGTCAATCCTCAAAAACCACACACTAAGGCTAAAATGCGATGTCTACGACGGGCTATGCCTACGCACTCATTGTGCCAGATGTCACTACATAATCAACGCTGGTATCTCTAGCTAAGTAACTTTATCCTATTGAACTGCCAGTCAGTTTACAATACATCGGCGAATGCTGGACGCAGGCGGCGATAACACCACAATCCCCCAAAAAACACTAAAACTGCAATTAGTGAGGAAACTCCCCACTCGCCCCAGTGTTTGACTTCTCCAACTAAAACTATGTCACGATAAACTTCAGCGATCGCTGCTATTGGATTTAACCAGAATATCAAACTGCGCCATTGCTCTGGAATTGCTGATGCTGGATAGACAAGCGGTGTTGCGTAAAACCAAATATTTAAAATCATCCCTAAAGTCTGCGGGATATCTCGCAAAAACACAGTTAGTCCTGCAACTAAATAACCCAATCCTGCCGTTAGTAATAACTGTGTTAGCCAAACCAAGGGTAATAGCGCCAAGGTGGTATGTAAAGTATGAGAAATTGCTGCCACAAAAAAAATCAATGCCATTAAACCAAAGGAACTCTCAATGAACGTAGATAAAATGGGCACGAGTGGTAACAAAGTTAGGGGAAATACAACCTTTTTGACTAAATTCGGCTGTCCTACTACTGAACTAGCAGACTGTATCAAACCGCCTGTAAAAGCAATCCAGGGAATTAAACCCGCAAATAACCACAAACCAAAGGTTAAGTTACTTTCCGGTAAACTTTTCAGAGTTAACTTTACTCTCAGCACAACCGAAAATACATAGGTGTAAATCAGTAATTGTGATAGCTGATTTAGTAAAGGCCACAAATTGCCTAAAATAGAACCTTTATAGCGCGCGTCTAAATCTCGCCTAACCAAAGTTCTCAGCAAGTTAAATTTTGCCCAGAACTGTTCATTTACAGGCAGTATGCGCCTCAGCTTTCCCGCTTTACGTACAAAACCTCGCATTGTCTGTAACAATTCCTGCTTCCTCGTTCACTACCTACACACCTAATACTTCTCCATAAAGCCTTAGAGCAATGAAAGTACGCTGGTCTTTTTTGGAGAATAAATTGTTACTACTAAATCTTATCCAAATTTGGTGATTATACAATAAACCAGCTGTTGCCAACTGTATTTTTACCACACATCTAAATATTATCGGCAACGCTGCTTTTTTCAAGTGGCAAGTTTTTGCTTAACTTAAACTATCTGGATTTATTCCCTGCGATCGCAAATACTCTGCCAATCGATCAGCCCGTTGGCGTTCTTGTTCGGCTTTTTCTTTTGATGTCGGCACCCAACTTGCTGCATTGTACCAACGCAACCACAAGCCTGTTGTCTGCTGATAAGAACCTTGCCACAGACCCAATCCTAGTTCTAATTCTTGGAACCAAAGGCGGTTCTCTGGTAAAGATATTGCCTCGTAGCGAGTGCCTATAAGTTGAAAGGCACGCAAATGATTTTCATAGCGGTCATAGATAAGATAGTAGGGAACCCGCAAAATGCGTTCATATACTTCCCACTTGCTTGGGGGCTGGTTTACCTCACGCAGTGTTTTTCCTAAGTCTTCTTGTTCTGTACCAGGTGAGAGTAATTCCACAACTAAAAACGGCACAACTCCCTCTTGCCAGATGACGTAACTTAAGCGTAGGTCTTGCTGTTGAGTAGCGCTAGGTACTCCTAGAACCATATACCAATCAGGACGCTTGTACCATAAAGTATGGCGGGGATCGTAGTAAAGATTCAAATCGCTAGCAAGTAAAATTTCCTCAGATGCATAAGTCTGAGGTTGACAAGTCTCAGTCAGCAAATCAGCCTGAATGCAGTGAAATTCATCTGGCAAACCTGATTCCCCTATTAATTCACTGGGTAAATCATACATGGTAGGCATGGTTTCTTGTGGTGGACGGGGAGGATCTGTTTGATACATGACTGCTACCTTTGTTGCTTAACTCAAGCTATCGGGATTTACTCCTAACGATCGCAAATGTTCCGCCAACCGTTGCGATCGTATCTGTTCTTGTTCCAACCGGAATTGTGCCTCAGATGCCTGTTGCTGGGCTTGAGATGCCTGTTGTCGTGCTGCAATGGCTATCTCTTGCGCTGCAATAGCAGCCTCCTCTGGCGTTGGAACTAAATCGCCATCGGATGTAAAGTAGCGCAGTTTACCTGCTTCTACGCTTAAATACAGCCCAAGCACATCGCTCCAACGCCATCCTCGCGCATTTGGTGTAATTTCTTGATACTTGTTGCCTACCAATTCAAAACCGACAAATTCCAAATTCTCCGGCGAAAACCAGAAATATTCTGGCGTGTGAAATCGATTTTCATAGAGATTCTTCTTCAAATTCCGGTCAATATCAGCTGTACTTTCAGAAAGTAATTCAATAATCAAATCTGGATAACGACCATCTTCCTCCCAGACTACCCAAGAATTGCGCGATCGCTTTTCAGTGTCTTTGACCAAAAAAAAGTCTGGCCCACGAAAATCTCGATTTCGCAACTGCTGGCGGCTAAAATAAATCGTTAGATTCGCGCCAATAAAGAAATCATTGCGATCGCGCCACAGCCACTCAAGGGAAGTTACTAGCAGCAGTAGCTGCATATAGTGTAATGAAGTTTCCATTTCCGGCTCATCACTTAACAACCGAGTTGCATCGGGCATCTGTTGTTCTAGCTCTTGCGCTGTGACAAACATTATCGTTGTACCTGTTTGGTTGTTGATTTAATTTTAAGCTTTTTGTCATTGGTCATTCCCCTCATCTCCCGGTCGGTGAGCGAACGCGAGTGCATCTGGCAGAGAAGCCGAACCGCATCTCCCCACTCCCCACTTCTCTTTGAATTTATGAGAGGTGAGTCACGGATTCCGCTAAACTGAGACTTGGTTTATTGCATTGTAATTAGGCATGGAAATCGGACAAAAGGTTAAAGTCTATCGTTTGCGCGATCGCGTTTCTTCTCCCATTGCGAAAAAACTAGGACAAGTGGGTGTTATCCAAGGCTACAAAGTCACTGATGGTATGGGAATCGGTGTCGTGGTGCAGTTTGAAGATAATTCTTCGACTTGGTTTTTTGAAGATGAAATCAAACCTGTCTAGGAAAAGTAACTAAGAACCGGATTTTTCTGTTGAATCTGAAGTTTACAGCCCAGGTTAAGAATCTTTATTGAATGCTAAGTTGGAGTTGAAAACACCGGCGGTAATTGGAAATCAAGTAATGGCTCTAATATTGACATTTTTGGGCAAAGGCGGCATCGCTCGTACCAAAATTTCGATCGCCGCCGCCAAGTTATTGGCAAGCCAAGGCAAGCGCGTACTTTTAGCAGGACTAGCAGAACCAGCACTGCCAATACTGCTGGGTACTCCCATTGGTTCTGAACCTCAGGAAATCGCACCCAATTTGCAAGTAGTACAGTTTCAAGTATCTGTACTACTAGAGAGCAACTGGGAAGAAGCAAAGAAACTTGAGGCGCAATACCTCCGTACCCCCATATTCAAAGACGTTTTTGGTCAAGAATTGGTAGCACTGCCAGGGATGGACAGTGCCCTTGCCCTAAATGCTATCCGAGAATATGATGCCAGCGGTAAATATGATGCGATCGTCTACGATGGCACGGGTGACTCTTCAACCCTGCGGATGCTGGGATTGCCAGAGTCTCTGAGTTGGTACGTCCGGCGATTTAGGCAATTGTTTGTCAACTCTGACCTAGGCAAAACAATTGTGGAATCACCCTTAATACAACCACTGATTAGCAGCTTTTTCAACGTCAATTGGACAGCAGACAACTTTGCCCAGCCTACTAACCAAGTCAATAATTTCTTAGACCAAGGCAGAGCGGCTCTTGCCGATCCCAAGCGCGTTGCTGCTTTTTTGGTGACGACACAAGACCCCCTTGAGGTGGCAAGTGCCCGTTATTTGTGGGGTAGCGCTCAGCAAATCGGTTTAACTGTCGGTGGCGTTCTCCTTGTATCTTCCGAGACAAACATCAAGCTGTCAGAGGAATTTACACCTCTACCTGTGAGCGTTATTCCTGACTCCCCAACAGGAGACTGGCAACCACTGATAGATGCCCTACCTAACTTTGAAGCCCAAGCAGCGCAGGCTCCCAAGCCAATTGAAATCGATATCCACAATCGTCAGGTACGCTTATTCTTACCAGGCTTTGACAAAAAACAGGTCAAACTTACCCAGTATGGCCCAGAAGTCACGGTAGAAGCAGGAGACCAGCGGCGGAATATTTCCCTACCCCCGGCTCTAAGTGGTAGACCTATTGCTGGAGCAAAGTTTCAGAATAATTATTTGATAATTTCGTTTTAGGGAATGGGGCATGGGGCATGGGGCATAGTAAATGGCGAATAAAGAATAGTAAGTGGGGGAGTGGCAGACAAGAGGGACAAGAGGGACAAGAAGAATAAACCATGCCCAATGCCCAATGCCGGCAGTTACTCCACTTGGGGAGACCCCAAGACCGCACTGCCTCCCCAATGCCCAATGCCCTACTCTATTAATAAGTAAAAATTATGTCAGAATTAACTCCCATCACTCCAGATTCCAAATCAGCTGAGGCATTAGACTCAGTGGTGAATAATCCTAGCGAGGAAGCAATAGTAGCTGGCGATCGCACTGCCAAAACTCGGCAATTGCTGGGAATGAAAGGTGCATCACCAGGAGAAACTTCCATTTGGAAAATCCGTTTGCAACTGATGAAGCCCATCACCTGGATTCCCTTAATTTGGGGCGTAGTCTGTGGTGCGGCTTCCTCCGGTAACTATACCTGGACGGTAGAAAATGTGTTGAAGGTAGCAGCCTGTATGTTCTTGGCTGGGCCATTGATGACAGGTTACACCCAAATCCTCAATGATTACTACGATCGCGAAATCGATGCCATCAATGAACCTTATCGCCCCATTCCCTCTGGAGCAATTTCTCTAACCCAAGTAATTACGCAGATTTGGGTATTACTAATTGCTGGTATTGGTTTGTCATTTTTACTCGATGTCTGGGCTGGTCATGAATTCCCGACAATCACAGCGATCGCTATTATCGGTTCTTTCATCGCCTATATTTATTCTGCACCTCCCCTGAAACTCAAGCAAAACGGTTGGCTGGGTAGCTACGCTTTGGGTGCAAGCTATATTACTTTGCCTTGGTCTACAGGACACGCTTTGTTTGGTGAACTCAATTCTACAGTCGTGATTTTGACAATGTTCTACAGCTTAGCTGGATTGGGAATTGCCATTGTCAACGACTTCAAAAGTGTAGAAGGCGATCGCCAGCTAGGGTTAAATTCACTACCCGTCATGTTTGGCATCACCACCGCCGCCTGGATTTGCGTACTCACAATAGATGTATTTCAAGGATTTATTGCAGCTTATCTCCTCTACATCCATGAGAATTTGTATGCAGGAATACTTCTGTTGTTAATCATCCCGCAAATCATCTTGCAGAATATCTATTTCCTGCGCGATCCTGTGGCTAATGACGTTAAGTACCAAGCCAGCGCCCAACCGTTCCTTGTTCTGGGAATGCTAGTTGTTGGTTTAGCACTGGGCCATGCTGGCATTTAACAAAACAGCGCTGAGTTAGGCATTGGGCATGGGGCATGGGGCATTGGTTGTTTCTCCCCCAGCCTCCCCTGCCCCCTATCTCCACCAATACGGTTCGGTTAAGATCCCCCCGCCTACGGCGACCCCTTAAAAAGGGAGTAAAAGAAGGAATGGCACGAAGATAAGGCAGGAGGCAGAAGGAAAAGAAAATAAAAACCCGAAAGTTTTGCAGCACAAAGATTTCATAACTTCTGCCTCCTGCCCTCTGCCTCCTGCCTCACCCCAAAAAATAGCTTTACAAGCGTGCCATTCAGTAAAAGAAGGTTGTGAGCAAGCCTTTTTAAGGGGGGTTGGGGGGATCTTCGAGGAATAAACACGTTAACCAAACCGTATTGCTATCTCCGCGCCCTCTAAGCACTCAACTAATAAACTTATACTTCTATAGTAAGAAGTTAAGAATTAGGAGTTAGGAGTTAATATACTTCTAACTCCTAAGTTGTATCAGGAAATGCCGTGCTAGAAGTAATCTATTTCCTCATTCATGGAATTCAACCTTTGTTAGTCCCGATTTGCTTTGTAGTTGCTTGGGCTGTAATTATTCTGGCTATTTTGAATATTTGGGCGGCGGCGCGAGATAGTGTAGCTACAGCCAAACAAATGCATCAAATTCCCTGTACAGGTTGCCAATATTTTACTGACAATTACCGTCTTAAATGCACTGTCCGCCCATCTATTGCTAATACAGAAGAAGCGATTGATTGTTCTGACTATCAACCGAAGACGAATCCTTATCTGTATTAGACGCCCAACTAATTAATTTCTAACAAAACCTTCAAAACACCGCGACTTTGGGCTTGTTCAAAAGCCGCAAGCCCTTCAATTAGGGAGTAGCTGGCATGAATCAGGGGTTGTACGTCCACTTGTTTTGTGGCTAGCAACTGGAGTGCTGGGGGAAAGGGGCCGCAACGAGAGCCAATGAGGGTGATTTCATCTACCACTAAAGAAGAAGCATCCAGGCTGAGGTTGCCAGCATAGGTACTTTTAAGCACTAATGTACCACGAGGACGTAGAGCACGACGGGCGATCGCAAATCCTTCTGGATTGCCAGTACATTCTACTGAAATATCAAAATATCGATCTATGACGGCATTAGCAAGACTTGTTTTAATTCCCCGTATCTCTAGGTTGGCAAGTTTCTCTTGATGACGCCCTACAACCAACAGTTCACAGCCAGTTAGGGCTAGTGTCTGAGCTACTAACTGCCCTAGTTTACCGTCTCCAACCACTAGCACGCGATCGTTTGCATGTAATGGCACTTGCTGTTGAATTTCTAGAGCTGCTGCTAAAGGTTCAGTAAATGTTGCTACTTCCGTTGGCACATTATCAGGTACTAAATGTAGGTTCTCTACTGGCAAACACAGATAATCAGCAAAGGCCCCGTGACGGTTGACAATACCTAAAACACTTCGATTTTCGCAGTGAGTCGGTTGTCCGCTGCGACAAAAACGACAATGGCCACAAACAGCGTTGATTTCCCCAACCACACGTTGGTTAACTAGGTTTTCTGGCCCTTGTTCGACAACGCCAACAAATTCATGACCTAGAATACCAGTATAAGGATAGTAGCCTCTGAGTAATTCTAGGTCAGTGTTACAGATACCCGCACGCAAGACGCGTACCAGAGCTTCTCCCGGTGGCGGTTCAGGAATGGGAATATCTGTGCGTAGTTGCAATTGATTGTTTTCGAGCCAGAGTCCTTTCATTACTGTTTCAGGGGTAATAAAAAAGGTAATACCAATTCAAAATTCAAAATGACGCTCGCAGACACGGCTTAGCTGCGCTAACAAAATTCAAAATTAAGAAAGCCAGACAGAACAAGGGTTTGGGAGTATGTATCTGTCGCATTCTTTTTTCAAATTGGTGTAATATACGCCGGATTAATTGGTATATAGTATAACAACTTCTCCGGAATGAAATATAGAGCTAGCAGCAGTGCAATAAGCTTCTGGTTTGTAATACCGATTTGAAAAACGATTGTGATAAGGGATTGTTAAAAGCTGCTTTCGGAGTCGCAAAAGCTACTTTTGAAGTCGCAAAAGCTGCTTTTGAAGTCGCAAAAGCTGCTTTTGAAGTCGCAAAAGCTACTTTTGAAGTCGCAAAAGCTGCTTTTGAAGTCGCAAAAGCTGCTTTTGAAGTCGCAAAAGCTGCTTTCGGAGTCACAAAAGCTAGTTTATCATTCAGAAATTACTACACTGGCGACGCACCAACCGCTAAAAATGAAACAAATACTTTCTTCTCCCACTCCTTTTGTTTCTGAAAACAGAGATAATCCACAATCCAAAATTGTTCGATTGAGCGGCTTGTGCTGAGCGGCTTGTCCTGACTTGTGCTGAGCGTAGCCGAAGTAGCGAACGCGAGTGCGTCTCGTAGAGAAGCAAGCCGAAGTAGTGTAGCCGTTGGCGCAGCCTCTCGTAGAGAAGGAAGTCGAGGTAAGCCGAAGTCTAAAATTTAAAATCTAAAATCCTATAAGGTTGCATTAACTGACTTCAATTTTTTTTAACCAAGTAACTAGGTCATTTGAGTCAAGTGCTATCTCGGTTCCTAACGTTTTTATATAAAGAAGTCCGTCACTAATAATTAAATCTCTAATTGGATACCATGAATCTCGTGTCCTGATCAAAAGTTCTAAGGGAATACCTGGTCTTGAGGTATACTTGCGATATTTCCACCAAGATCGCCATAGCATCACACATTTAGTACACTGCATCTCATAGCCTTTGGGAATTTCGCAGTATTGATACTGATAGAAACCCCGACTATCAATTTCTCCTTTGAGGAGAAAACTATATTCTGCTAATGCCTGATTGATCAATTCCCAATGGGATGAGTTTGGAGAAATCGAGAATTGACATAGTGTGTTAGATATTTGTGCGATCGCAATCACACCTTCAGATTTGGCACTCAGTTGGTTAGCTTTATAAACTGTTTGCGCTGTTAAAGAAGGGTTTGACAACAAAATGTCTTTTTTGTGGATAGAGTTTTGGATAAACTCTCGAATCAGATCTAGATTAGACAACATAAAGTCTTATATATAGCTATAGTCACATAGGTTAGGACAGTGTTGATTGCCAGAGAGCAATCAAGCAACTGAGTTTATACTCAGTACTTAGCACTCTGCACTCTGCTATAGTCAGTGACCTAGTGTAAGGGAAGCCCCAACACAGTGCAAATTAGCATTTATACTGCTACTGTCGCTTGCCAAATGATCAATGGGAGTTTTTATTATACTGAAACTCTTGTTTAACAAGGGTTTCGTTTAGTTTTATGTATAGTATGCTGCCTAAAAAACTTTTTGATCAAATAAATTTTTGTTTCTAGGCAGCCAATTAACCCTTTAAATTTTGACGCCTTGGAGAAAAGGTTCAAATACCGGAAGCAATTCTGGGCGACTAACCACAAGGGTGGGAAAAGAGCGATCGGTATAATCTTCTCCCGCTGATAAAGGAAACGGTTCAGAATTAAGTGATGACCAAACGCCGCCAGCAGCCTGGACAATTACCCAAGCCCCTGCTAAATCCCAAACTTTTGGTGTCGCCTCAATTCCGCCCAGAGTCGCCCCTGTAGCAACTGTCAAAAAGTTATAGCTAGCCACACCCAACATACGAATTTTGCAGGGAAAACCGTTGCGAATAATTGCGGTGCTGCGGGAACAGAGGTTAAAAAAGTGATTGTTGCTAGGACTATCACTACTGCTGTGGATGGGATGATGGTTGAGAAATGCTCCAGTTGGTGTGGTTATCCCAGATGAACCTGGCCAAAAACCATGAAAAGCTTGGTTTAAGGGTGGTGCGTAAACATAACCAAAAATTGGAGTGCCTTGATACAGTAAACCCAGAGAAATTGACCAGATGGGAATGCCGCGTGTGAAGTTGGTTGTACCATCGAGAGGGTCAATTACCCAGCACCACTCAGTACCGGGAAAAGAGCGATCGCTCTCTTCGGTTAAGATACCGTAACCAGAAAAATTAGAAGCGATCGCATCCCGAATTTCCTGATCTGCCCATTTATCAGCTCGCGTCACCAAAGTACCATCGGCTTTTTGCGAAGCCTGTACTTGCCCAAAATCTTGCATTAGTTGGTTGCCCACTCTGGTAGTGGTGCTTTGGGCAAAATCGAGAACCGTAGTCCAAAAGTCATTCATTGATTAATTCTCGCGCAAAGACAAGGCAGCGCAGTCTTTTTAGTTTCCACGTAGGAGCGACTGCCGTGCAAAGAGGCAAAGGGTTTTTGCATCCTTGCTGGGGAAGGTAAAGTTCAATCCAGTTCCTTTGACAAAATAGATGCGATCGCAGTCTTGGCATTCGTCTGAAATTCTTTGACATTCACCCGCCACAGTAACCAAACAGCGATCAGCATCCCTATTGCTTGCACTGCAAACACCATGCTGTATGCTAACACTGGTAAAGGAAACAGGATTTTACCTAAATTTAATACTGCTCCACCAAGTATTGTAGCCAGTCCCCTAGCCATTGCTTGAGATAATCCCCAAGCACCAATAAATGTACCTGCCGTTTCAGCAGCAGTCAAATCCAACATCAAACTGGTAGCACCAGCTGTAATCACTCCAGATGACAGACCGAAAAAAAACAGACTACCCATTAATAAACCTGGGTTAGCACTAAATCCGGACATCATGATTAAGCCAAAGCAGACGGAGGCGCTGATACATCCAATTTTAGTAGTCTGTTTCTTACCTAAACGCGGCAAAAGTAAAAAACCAGTAGAACAAATTCCAATAAGAGTACCTATGCCAAAAGGAATGTTTAGTCTAGTGGTTTGGGAAATACACATCCCAAAAACTTCGCCACCATAAGGTTCTAAAACTGCATCTTGCATAAAGATACTAATAGTCAACACCAACAGGAAGCTAAAAAATACTCCCGTTTGGCGATTAGCAGTCAGCACTCGTAAAGCTGTACCCAAAGTTATTTGGTCTTCTCTACCTACTAAAGAAGAACGTGTTGTGAAACGAGAATACTTTTTTTCCACGCCGAAAGTTGCCAGCAGCGATAGTCCAAAGACGATGGCAGGCATGATGATAAAAACCGGGTTGATTGTCGATTGGAGTTTAGCTATATCAACAACTTTGTTTGCCTCAGAGGGGTTGTAAGTTAAAAGAGCCGTCCCACAAATTTCTGGTCTTTCTAACAATTTGGAACTTACCACTGCTCCAATTACAATGCCAATCATCAGCATTGACCAGACAATCCCAATCAATTTAGAACGGTTATCTTCATCGGTAACATCTACCAAAAGGGCAGTAAAAGGTGTGGAACTAGCACTCAGGGCTAAACCATATCCTGCAAAAGTTAATGCCAGCAGTCCCGCCCAGCTATAAGTTTGGAGACTCCACCCAGTAGTTTGCAAACTGCTACCTAGTTGCCAAACGACTTGGAGAGCCAAGAAAGATACAGTTGTAAATAAGATTGCACCAATCCAGACATAGCTAGTGCGATGATAGCCCAGCAATGGCTTGGCGTCAGACATCTGCCCAAACCAAATTCGTGCAGGGCTAACAAATTGGTGCATGGCGATAGCAGCAGCTGTGATTAATGGCAAGACTTTCAACTCGTCAATCATCACTCGATTCAGTACACCTAAAGTGAGAAGCGACATGATGCCTAATCCCATCTGAAACAAACCCAGTCGGAACATTGTTAATAAATTAAGCCTGGGTAATGATTGCAAAGATACCGACGGATTTGATTCCGGATTCGGTGAAATATCGCTGGTGGCCATAGCTACTTTTTCGTATGCTTTATAGGATTTAATCTCTCTCTTTAAATAAAGATAAACCCTACCCGCTGCAAAGGAGCGATCGCACCCTACTTATCTCCAGAATTTAGGATGAATTTTTATGGCTTGGTTGAAAGCCGCGATGTCTACGACGGGCTACGCCTACGCATAACAAAAGAATTTTAGGATGAACTGGTGAAACGTAATACATCACAATATATTTGTTTATCCATGTCTAACGAACAAGAGCCTAATTCCGCTTTTAACGCTGCTGCCAACATTAACGTTCAACATGCAAGATTACAGGATTTATCCTTAAGTGCAGCCCGTAGATTATATAAAGGTGGAATTCGGCCTGGTGATCCCATAAGAACCAGAGTGCAAGCCCAAGAAATGTTAGATAAAATCCCTCCATCTCAAAGAGCAGGGATTGATGGCAAATCTAGTGATGTTAATACCCAAAAATATCTATCAGATTTTTTATAACGAACGATGAGATAGAAAATGATTTTAGAAAAGAAATAAATTTTTTAATTGTTATTGAATCTGAGTTTGAAGAACTAATTACAATTCCCGAAATAAAGGAATTGATAGACTCTCAGAGGGTAGCGATATCTCGTTCAATGACTACATTTGAATTCCTAGATACTTATCAACCTTTTGAGGCATATTATCAAAGGCTATCTTGAAATAGGAGCGTGAGTATCAATCGATACAGGTTGTTGACAATCACCAATGTCCTATTCGCAATCTTGCCCATGACGATACACTATAAAAGTCAAAAAGCTTGAACAAAGAGTTATCACAACATTGAGCAAGAACTAGTTAAAAAATAGCGATCGCCTTCCAGGAACTACAATGAGACTACAACTAGTGCTGTACCTCCAGAGGCTAGTAAATTGAAATATTCTCAGTTTGAGCGATCGTGTGCAACGCCCCATACCCAATTTTGTCTGTAACGCTACACTAAAAAAGTAAAGAAATGTAAATAAATTAAATCTTACAACCGTGGAAACCATCACTTTGGGGCAAAACGGCCCAGTTGTTACACCTTTGTGCATAGGCACTTGGGCTTGGGGTGATAAACTCTTTTGGAATTATGGCAATGACTACGGCCCAGAACAGTTACAAGAAGCCTTCACCGCAGCGCTACAAGCTGGTGTTAACTTCTTCGACACTGCGGAAATCTACGGAATGGGATTATCAGAGAAATTTTTGGGCGAATTTATGCAACAGACACAACAACCTGTGCAAATCGCCACAAAATTTGGCCCCCTACCGTGGCGATTTACAGGTAACTCTGTCTCTGATGCTTTAACAGAGAGTCTCAAACGCCTACAAGTAGACCAAATCGCCCTGTACCAAGTGCATTGGCCTTTTGCTTTCTTTTTAAGCCAAAAAACTCTGATGAATGCTTTAGCCGATGAAGTGAAGCGGGGTAGAATTGCCGCAGTAGGCGTGAGTAATTACTCAGCAGAGCAAATGCGAGACGCCCATCAAATATTGGCAGACCGCGGAGTGCCTTTGGCTGTGAACCAAGTACGGTATTCTTTACTCACTCGCCAAATTGAAAGTAAGGGTATTGTAGCAACTGCCCGTGAGTTGGGTGTGACTCTGTTGGCTTATAGTCCTTTGGCTCAGGGATTACTCACAGGAAAATATACTATTGATAGTGCTGAAACTCCTACTGGCGCAAGGAAAGTAGACCCACGATTTAATAAAGAAGGCTTACAAAAAATTACACCAGTAATATCTTTGCTACGCAGTTTCGGAGAAAAATACGATCGCACCCCAGCTCAAGTTGCTCTCAATTGGTTAATTTCTCAGGGCAATGTCATTCCCATTGCTGGAGTCAAGACAGCCGAACATGTACGTCAAAATGCTGGTGCTTTGGGTTGGAGATTGAACGAAGATGAAATTCAAGAGTTAGAAAAAGTTAGCCGTCCTTGGCTGTAATATTTCCAAATCATTCAAACACAGGAGGCCAAATTTCTGACACTACTAGCTCCCAACCTGATAATAGGTCTGGTAGTGTCAGTTTGTCGTTGTCCTGCAAAACTATTGGCTCTTGGTTGAGGCTGTAAACTGTGAGCGTCAATTTGTCAGGATCGATGAGGATACCAACTGTAGATCCTAGTTGTAAAAATAGCTGAATTTTTTCTACCAGTGGTTTGATCCGGTCTGATCTTGTAGAAAAATTTCCCCAAAAAGCCAAAAAGTCAAGAGTCCAAAGTCAAATTCTTAACTCCTAACTCTTAACTCTTTCAATTTTAGATTTTGAATTTGGGATTTTGGATTCAAGGAAAATCTAAAATCCAAAATTCATTAACTCTGTCAATTTTTAGATTTTGAATTTGGGATTTTGGATTGAAGCAGAAATCTAAAATCTAAAATCCAAAATTCATTAATTCCTAACTAGGAAGCCGATTCTCTGGCTGTAGGTGAACCTAGCTTTTTACTAGTAGGCGACACCGAAGACTCACGACCACTTGTCCGCAGTTTGGGCTTGGGAGTACCATTTCTTTCTTCTTCGCCACTGCTGTTATCTGATTTCCAAGCAGAACGGGGGCGATCGCCAGAGGATTCGCGGCGCTTACCAAGTCTGGGTTTGGGAGTGGGTGGTTCCTCTTGGGGAATTTCCACGTCTGAGTTCAACCAAGCCGGACGAGTTTGATCGTAAGCGATTTGCAATGCTGCTGCGGCGATCGCCTGAGCATCATATTTTTCAATCAATTCGCTGACGATGGGCAAGAATGAAGCTAAACGCTCACCAGCTAATGCTTCCCGCACTTGTTCTTGCAATTTCAGGATGTGTCGTGCTTCAATTTGCGCCCGTGTGGGAATTGTCAGCACTTGCCAAGCTTGGCGGTTATGACGTTCAAAAGTCTGCTGCTTGCGCCGCTCAAATGGCTGTACTAGAGAAATTGCAGTTCCTTCTTTACCAGCACGACCAGTACGACCAATGCGGTGAACGTAGGTTTCTACGCTATCAGGTAAGTCGTAGTTGATCACATGGGAGAGTTGATCGACATCTAATCCACGTGCTGCAATATCAGTTGCTACCACCCAGCGTACTTGACGATTCCGGAATCGGCTCAATAATCGCTCCCGCGCTTGTTGGGACAAGTCACCGTGATATTCATCCACACTATGACCAGCAGCTTGCAGTTGATTGGTGAGTTCGGCGGCGGTGCGTCTGGTGCGAACAAAGATTAAAGCTGTTTCTGGATCTTCCATTTCCAGAATTGGCTGTAAAGCTTTGGCTTTTGTCCAGTGGCGAGGGATTAGGTAAGCTACCTGATTGATTTTGTTGGGTGCAGCTTTTGGTTGCTCAACGGTGACTGTCGCTGGCGATCGCAAAAACTTATTCACCAAAGAACGAATCGAGGGTGGCATTGTCGCCGAAAATAAAGCTGTTTGGCGATCTGTAGGTGCTTGGGAAAGGATTTTTATTACATCATCAATAAAGCCCATGCTCAACATTTCATCGGCTTCATCTAAGACGAACCATTTCACTTGGTCGAGTTTCAAGCAGCCGCGATCGAGCAAATCTATTACCCGTCCTGGGGTGCCGACAACGATGTGAACGCCACGTTTGAGCTGTAACATTTGCCGCTCAATTGATTGACCACCGTAGATTGCTAATACCCGCAATCCGTCATTGCCGATAAACTGGGCGATCGCATCGTGAACTTGCATAGCTAACTCACGAGTTGGTGTTAAAACCAAGGCTTGGACAGCTCTTTGTTGAACATCGAGCCGTTCTAAAATTGGCAGTGAAAATGCTGCTGTCTTACCCGTCCCAGTTTGAGATTGACCTACCACATCACGACCCGCCAACAGTTGGGGGATTGCTTGGGCTTGAATATTAGTAGGTGCGGTAAAGCCAATTTTTTCTAATTGCTCGACGCGTTCTTGGGAAATACCTAATTCTTGAAACGAAAGATTCATTAATTCTCCTAAATTTTATCTAAGGATTTTTGGATTAGTCATTGGTCATTAGTTATTAGTCATTAGTCATTGGTCATTAGTCATTAGTCATTTACAAAGGACAACTGACAACTGAACAAATAACAAATTAGTTATTGACAACTTGACCATATAAGTCGTATGCATCAGCGTGGTGAATCGCTACTGGCACGATGGTTCCTAACTTTGCCTGTCCTTGGACATAAACTTGGCCATCGACCTCTGGGGAAAACCTACCTGAACGACCGATTAATTCACCACTTTCAGGATTTTCTTGCTCAATCAGGACATCGACGATTTTGCCTACTTCCTGTTGATTTTTCTTTTGGGAAATCGGTTGCTGGAGTTCCATCAGTCGATCTCGGCGTTCGTCCATCACTTCCTGAGATAACTGATTTGGCAGCTTGTAGGCAGGGGTTCCTTCTTCCGGTGAAAAGGTAAACACCCCAACATGGTCAAATTCATGCCGCTTGACGAACTCTAGTAGATGCTCAAAATGCTCGCTTGTTTCTCCTGGGAAACCAACAATAAATGTTGTCCGCAATACGGCTGTTGGTAGCGCCGTTTTGATGCGATCTATAATCCCATCATTTACACGCCCTTGCCAGGGACGGTTCATGGCGCGGAGAATCTCAAGATGAGAATGTTGCAAGGGCAAATCGAGATAAGGCAAGACGTTGGGTGTTTCTTGGATTGCCGCTATCACATCTAGTGTCAATCCCGTGGGATAAGCGTAGTGCATTCTAATCCACGGTACATTCACTTTCCCCAGAGCTTGGAGTAATTCGGCTAGCTTTGGCTGACCATAAATATCCAGACCGTAATTAGTCGTGATTTGGGAAATTAAAATAATTTCCTGTACTCCTTGACTAACTAGCTGCTCGGCTTCAGCGACTATGGATTCAATAGTACGCGATCGCTGGTTCCCTCTTAAATGAGGAATTATACAAAACGCACAACGATAATCACATCCTTCGGCAACTCTGAGGTAAGCTACGCCCTCTGTTGTAGTGCGATAGCGCGGTGTAGTTTCGTCAGCGATGTAGGTTGGTTCGATACTAACCTGTTTGACCCGTTCGCCTTGTTCTACACGCTCAATTACATTTACAATTTTGTGATAATCACCTGTACCCACCACCGCTACTGCTTCTGGCAACTCATCCAAGAGTTGCTCTTGGAAATGTTGCGCCATGCAGCCAGTAATCACTATTTTTTTGTTTGCTTCTGCCAGTTCTACCAAAGTTCTGACAGATTCAAGTCTCGCTGCTTCAATAAAACTACATGTATTAACAATAACGTAATCTGCTAACTCTTCATTTGTATCTACACCGTAGCCTGCTTCTACGAGCATTCCTAGCATGTGTTCTGTATCAATTCGATTTTTCTCGCAGCCCAGGTGAGAAATGGCGATTGTTGGCTTGTCACCCATATTTTGAAAAAATTTTCAGTTTTTTTCTTGTAATTAAAATCATTCCAGCACTAACTTTGCTTTCTTGCTATCAGCATCCTCATGAGAACATTAGCAGCGGCAAATCCCCACTGTCAGCAAATGCCCATTCACTGGTGACCCTATTGATAATAAAAATAGAGGTCATGTTATGATATTTCTATCAATCTGTTCCCCAGGGTAAATTGAAGTGTCTTTGGGTACATTTGACACTTGTAATGTTTTTTAACAATTGGGCTATTGGTATTTTACATTACCACAGCGTGTGCGTTGTTAACCTACCCATCGGGAAGCCGCCCAAAGGGCTTGTTGTGAGAAGTCGCTACCCTCAGGGAAATCGCCTTCGCGACTACGCCCATAAAGCAGTAATGATGCCCTGGCAATCGACTAGTCCTACGACTGTGCGTGGACGAGACGCCTAAAACCACGGAAAGCTGCCTCGCGTGTTGTGAGTGGCAAACTCCTCTTGTAGCCAGGTTTTATCTTAACATATCTTATGAGAGGTTTGACGCCAATTTCCATCTTCGGAAGGAGGCAGTAAACTGACCAACATAAAACAGATTTAATGCTAATCAAGGGAATGGGTTATACAGACTGGGGATTAGGGGTTAGTAACGCCTTGTAAAATTAACTTATGCAAAATTATTCAAAATTCAAAAAGCTGATGAGTCAAGCTTTTCGGGTATTTTGAATTGTAGGTATATTTGGGTCTTGTAGTACTAGCCTCTAATCTCTAGTCTCCAATCCCTAATCCCTCGTAATAATTAAAGACGTGGACTTATATCAGCTGTTTAAAACTCGCTCACCGATTATTGGCGTGGTTCACCTGCTACCACTGCCAACCTCACCCCGTTGGGGAGGTAGCCTAAAAGCGGTAATTGACCGCGCCGAACAAGAAGCCGCAGCCTTGGCAAGCGGAGGTGTTGATGGGATGATTGTGGAGAATTTTTTCGACGCGCCGTTTACCAAAAACCAAGTAGATCCAGTGATTGTGAGTGCCATGACGATGGTGGTGCAGCGGATACAGAACTTGGTGACATTGCCAGTGGGGTTAAATGTGTTGCGAAATGACGCTAAAAGTGCGATGGCGATCGCTAGCTGTGTCCAGGCACAATTTATCCGCGTCAACGTCCTCACAGGAGTGATGGCAACCGACCAAGGATTAATTGAGGGAGAAGCTCATCAACTACTCCGCTATCGACGGGAGTTGGGCAGCGATGTTAAAATCCTGGCCGATGTGTTAGTAAAACACGCCCGTCCTTTGAGTTCTCCAAATCTCACAGTCGCCGTAAAAGACACCATTGAAAGGGGTTTAGCAGACGGGGTGATTTTATCTGGTTGGGCTACTGGTAGCCCTCCTAATTTAGAAGATTTGGAACTAGCTTGTGGTGCCGCAGCTGGAACGCCAGTGTTCATCGGTAGTGGGGCAAATTGGGAAAATATTGATACATTAATGCAAGCAGCAGATGGTGTCATAGTTTCCAGTTCCCTGAAACGTCACGGACGGATAGATCAACCAATCGATCCCATTCGCGTCAGTCAATTTGTGGAAGCTGCACGTCGCAGTTGGAACTCCAAAAGTGAAAGCAAGTCAGCAGGACAAGTGAAATTACATTCTTAGCTGGGGACTGGGGACTGGGGACTAGGGACTGGAGACTAGAGAAAAGTTTTCTGAATCACCACTACCCAATCCCCAATCCTCAATCACCATTACCCAATCCCCAATCCCCAATCACCAATACCCAGTCCCCATTCCCCAATATTTATGATTCGCCGCCGTTCTACTCCTTGGATTCATAAATGGTCACGTCCATTGATTGCCGCGATCGCTGGATGTGGTGCCCTGACGACAGGTTATCTCACCATAGAAAAGTTAACAGGAGGCAGTGCAGCTTGTGTGGCACAGGCTGGGGCCAAAGGCTGTAATGATGTGCTTTCCAGTCCTTGGGCAACAGTTTTTGGTCAGCCATTAGCTTTATTTGGGTTTTTGGCATACACCGGTATGGTGATATTAGCTTTAGCTCCTTTAGTATTTTCTTCAGGGGACAATAATAATAGTCGCAAGCAGCTGGAAAATTGGACGTGGTGGCTACTGTTGGTGGGTGCGATCGCTATGTCTGTGTTTAGCGGCTACTTAATGTACCTACTGGCATTCCAAATCAAAGCTTTTTGCCCTTACTGTATCGGCTCAGCTTTTTTCTCCGCTAGTCTTTTAGTACTGACAATTATCGGTCGTACTTGGGAAGATATTGGACAAATCTTGTTTACCGCCCTGATTGTCGGTATGGTAACGCTGATTGGTACTTTAGGGATTTATGCTGGTGTCAATCAATCAGATGTTACACCTGCAACTCCAGGACAAGCCGTAAAAATTTCCTTTACTCCCAAGGAAGAACCTAACCCAGCATTCGGTTGGGAAATCACTACCACCTCTGGTGAGGCAGAAGTAGCTTTAGCACGCCATCTGGTCAAGATAGGTGCTAAGGAATACGTCGCTTATTGGTGTCCTCATTGCCATGAACAAAAGCTGGTATTTGGAAAACAAGCTTATCAAGAACTCAACGACAATGTTAAGGTAGAGTGTGCTCCTGAAGGACTCAAAGCTCAACCAGAACTGTGTAAAGCAGCAAAAATTGAAGGCTTCCCGACTTGGATTATCAATGGGAAAAGCTACAGTGGAGTGCAAAACTTAGAGGAACTAGCAAAAGTTTCTGGTTACACAGGCCCTCGTAACTTCAAATATTTCAAGTAATTGCCAATAGAAGCCTGTTTTTGGCGACTTGGCTTTTATAGCAGAAGGCAGAAGGCAGGAGGCAGGAGGCAGGAGGTAAAAGTATTACTATTCCTAGCTTCCATGCTTTCAAAATGTCCTAACCTGTGTGACTAGGGCTATATACCTAATATGGGACTCCTATTTGATTGGGTGAAAAAACTCGCCCTCAACTGATGTGAATTCGACGAACCTCTCCCTGCCTTGAACAAAAGTTCAAGTCTTTCCCTCTCCGACTTGGCTACGGTGTACACACAAGTCAGATCCAGTTTTATTCCAATACGCTTGGGATAAGCCAGAAAGCCCTCATGTAGAGACGCGATTTATCGCGTCTAAAAGACTGACACGTTCACAAGACGCGATAAATCGCCGTCTCTACAGAGAATTTACTCGTCAATTATTCTTTCACAGACTACTATTTCCGACTTGTGTGTACACCGTAGCTCCGACTTGGAGAGGGACTGTTTTGCATAGTAAAACCTCTTAGGGGTTTTTTATTCAGCTAAATGGACACTATATGAGATGTCGAATTTACGTTCAACTGGAACAGCCTGATTCCCAACAGCCTATTCCCTACCTATGGGAATAAGTTAAATATCAAAGTGGATTACTATAGTTAACTGGATAAAGACAGCAAGTCTGTTTCCGGTTGACTTTTTTGTTTTTGGTAATATTGGTGATAGATAATAAGTGTTGTCTAATACCCAATCCACAATTGGATATTGGTAAGTAAAAAAGGCTTAATGCATAGCTTTAAGACGAAGTTTGTGTACTTCATAACTGAAAATACGCTGTATCAATTTTATTGCGGCTTTTACTTACAAAAATCTGAAGCTAAAGGAACTTGATTAAGTATACTGGCTCTCATGCAATGTGTACTTTAATTTATTTTTGCAGCACATGGAAGCCGCCTTCGAGTGTAATTATGTCAGCGTCAAACGCGAAAGTGTGTCTGTTGAAGTTACTCTCAATATGCTTTTCTTATTAGTGAAAAAACGCGAGTTCAATGAGCAAAATCGCCTTCCTCAACGTTTGTGTAGATGCCAAGAAAAGTTTCCAGATGTTTTTGGCAGTTTCCGGAAGGTTAGTGACAAGCCGAGTTTCAGAACTTCGGGAGCGGCTTAATGAATCAGCAGCTAGGCAAGCGTTTTATAAACTTAATCTTTAGACTCAAACAATCGCTTAGTCGAGAACACAAGGAATTTATGACTGCTGCTGGTGTTGCAGTCTGCGTCCTGTTTTTGCGCTCTATTGGATTATTACAATCCTTAGAGTTAGCAGGTTTGGATCAATTTTTTCGCTTACGTCCAAATGAACCGCCAGAAGAACGTATCACTATTGTTGTGATTGATGAGGCCTATTTAGACCAAGTAGGTTCGTGGCCTATTCCAGATCGGAATATTGCTGAGCTGTTGGAAAAATTAAACGTCCACAAACCCCGTGCTATTGGCTTGGATATCTACAGAAATTTGCCAGTGGAGCCTGGTAATCAGGAACTACGTAATGCTTATAAGTCAATACCAAACTTGATTGGTATTGAACTACTGGCAAATGAAAAAAACAAAAACCTCACTGTTTTACCTCCCCTGGGACTCAATAAGAATCAAGTGGGTTTTAACAATGTGCTGTACGACCCTGACGGAAAAGTACGTCGCAGCTTGTTGTATTGGCACGTTGACGATAAGGTACATGAAAGTTTTGCCTTGAAGCTGGCTTTATTGTATTTAAAATCAGAAGACATTACTCCTACCCAAGCAAAAACCAACCCTGAGTATTTGCAATTAGGTAAGGCAGTATTTACTCGTTTTCAGACTAATGATGGTGCTTATGTCGGAGCTGATGCCAGAGGCTACCAGATTTTATCCAATTTTCCCAAACCCAAATATCAAAATCCATCTGTAGAATTTTCTCATTTTCGCCAGGTATCGATGAGTGATGTCCTCGCCGATAAAGTCCCAGAAAACTTAATTAAAGATCGGATTATACTTGTTGGGTCTACTGCACCCAGTCTCCAGGATTTTGTATTTATTCCTTATTCCAGCACTGTGATGGGTACGGCAAAGCCTGTGGCGGGTATTCAATTACAAGCTTATTTTATTAGTGAGTTAATTTCAGCTGCTGTTGAAGGAAGACCACTACTCAAAGTCTGGACTGAATTACTGGAATACTTGTGGATTTTTGTTTGGTCTTATGTGGGGGCTGTTACGACATGGCGGATACGAGACGCAACTAAAAGCTTTCTCAGTATCCTCGTTTGTTGCTTTGTATTGACTGTTAGTGGCTATGTAGCTTTTTTATACGGTTGGTGGATACCGCTGATTCCTGGGTTATTTACTTTTGGCATTTCAGCTATTTGGATGACGAGTCATATCGCGCATATGCAGGAAGAGTGGAAACGTTCTAAAGAGTTTTTGCATCACGTAATCAACACGATTCCCGATCCAATTTTTGTGAAAAATGAACAACATCAGTGGATTGTTTTAAATGAGGCGTATTGTCGATTCATTGGTTATCCAAATAAGTTGTTAATTGAAAAGTCAGACTATGACTTTTTCCCTAAACATGAAGCCGATGTGTTTCGACAACAGGATGAGTTGGTTTTTCGGACTCAGCAACCCCACGAACACGAGGAAGAATTTACAAATGCAGATGGTCAAACTCATCAAATTGCCACTAAGCGATCGCTTCACAAAGACTCAGCTGGCAATTTCTTTTTAGTTGGCGTAATTCGAGATATTACTCAGCGCAAGTTGATGGAGGAACAACTCAAGCGTACTGCTGCTGAGTTATTCCGCTCTAATAATGAATTAAAACTCAAAGAAGACCATTTGCGTTATTTGGCTTATCACGATCCCCTGACAGGTTTATCCAATCGCAAATTTTTTGCCGAACAGCTTTACGAGTCGTTGCACTGGGCGCAACACAATAACTTGTTGCTGGGGCTGCTGTTTATTGATTTAGATGGCTTTAAACAAGTCAATGATACTCTGGGGCATGAGATGGGCGATCGCCTGCTGATGACTATTGCTGGGCGACTGAGCAATTCTTTACGCGCTAGTGATACAGTTTCTCGTTTGGGTGGCGATGAATTTACTGTGATCTTAAGAGCAATTCCTAACATCCAGGTGGCTGCTAAAGTCGCCGAAAAAATTTTAAGCAGCATTACCAGACCAATTGTTTTGGATGGGTATGCAATCCGAGTCTCTGCTAGTATTGGCATTAGTGTCTATCCATACAACAGCCAAGACAGTGAAACTTTGATGAAACAAGCAGATGCAGCAATGTACCGTGCCAAGCGCTTGGGTAAAAATCGCTACGAATTTGCTTAATTAATCACGACTTTACTTGCTAATAATTAAATATAAAGTAAATATTTTTACTATCAAATTAGGAGTTTGGACTTGAGACGCGTGCAAAGCAATGTTTTGCAAAAGCGTTGTATACAGCCATAGAGGTAGCTTTTTAAGCAAAATTCAAACCTGCCAAGGCTTTTGGAAGTGAAACCTAAACCTGATAAAAGAGCTAACAAAGCAAGTAGTCTTTATCAGTAATTAAAAAATATTATTTTATCTGGCAAGTATTTTTACTTGAAAATATATACCTATACTTAGGTAAAAAATTACGGAAAATGAGAATTTCATAGTTTCTGTAACCCTTGTATTACAATAGTTATAGAATTTTGATGTTATATATCTTTACTTTGATTATAATATTACTATATTAATTTTAAAGTATTATTTTATAGCTATTTGAGGTTAGCTATTCTCTGAACTTAGTGTTTATACTTAAAAGTATTAAGATATTATTAATAAATAGTGAACTGGGCAAACTTCTCATGGTAATTCATCAAGATATCTAACTTTAGGCTGATGCAGAAACAGGACATTTAGGAATATTCCTTAAGTGTTAAGACTATTTAATACCAGCAAATTAAGGTAACTCTGCAACCTAATAGGGCAATTACTTGTGTATTACCAGCAGAAATAAATAATTTTGCAATATTCTCAAGAAAGCTACGTATATTTACTTAAGATTAAAAACATACTTTTTCAGAAAAAATTTAGTAAATTTACTGATGATCATGAAACTTAACTTGGGAATCACAAAATTGATGATATTTTGTATAGGTGCTTACATACTAATACCAAAAATTGTGGGTTACGCAGGTGGATTTAGTACCGCAAGCGCTAGTAGTCTTAACTCTAATGCCAGCAACACCTTAATTGCTCGCAAAGTCAATTCTCAGGATTTGAAAGACACATATATCCCGCCAAATTATGGTGGTCCCGACAGTCAGCATGGTAGTGGTACTCGCTAATATTAATTTTGGGTTTTTCGCAAGTCATTGAAGAGGATACGGGGATAAGGGGACACAAAGACGCGGTAACAGAGAGACACGAAGAATTTATATATAGAGTCTCCCTGCGTCTGGCTACTCTTCGGGAACGCTTTGAGCGAACTGGTTTGGAATTTCGGACACGAGAGAAATCGCGCTTGTCTGGGACTACCTCACCGCGTCTACTCCTCCCCTTGTCCTCTTGTGGTCAGCAACTTGACTAGAAACCCGTCCCAGAAATCTCAAGTAATACTCAAGATTTCCACCAGTGGTCTGTTTGTACAAGTGTGTGGACTTGCCAATTTAAATCTGGTTGAGGATAATCTAAGCGGTAATGTCCGCCGCGGCTTTCGGTTCTAAAAGCAGCACTTTTGAGAATTAAATAAGCTACATCTAATAAATTCCGGGTTTCTGCCCAAAGTCGCAATTGAGCTTCAACATCTGGGATGTCAAAACTAGCTGGTTCTCCTGGACGTAAAGCTAGCAAAAATTGAGTTAAAGGTAAGGTAGCCAAATCTTGCTGCCAAGATTCTACAGTGGCGATCGCAGTTTCTAATCCTGACTGTTCCCGGCAAATACCAGCATGTTGCCACACTAGGCGGGGTAACTTTTCCCTGAGAGTTTCTAGCTGTGTTTGCTGAGTCTGCCACTCGCTGGCATTAGCAGTAAATTTCTGCAATGGTAGTGCTGGTGTTTCTAACGGTAGCCCAATATCTGCCAATTCAATATTAGCCATCTGGGCGCCGAACACAATACATTCTAGTAAGGAATTACTGGCAAGGCGATTTGCCCCATGCACCCCAGTACTTGCGGTTTCACCCACTGCGTATAAACCAGCAATATTCGTGCGATTCATTAAATCCGTAACAATCCCACCCATCCAGTAATGGGCAGCAGGGGCTACAGGAATTGGTTCACTGAAGACATCGATACCCCAATGCTGACAAACTTTGATGATGTTGGGAAAGCGATGACGAATTTTGTCGGCGGGGATGGGGCGCATATCTAACCACACATGGGCAGTGGCGGGATCGAGGGCAGTATGTTGTAAATGGCTAAAAATCGCTCTACTAACAACATCTCTGGGCGCGAGTTCACCGGCTGGGTCGTAGTCAAAGGCAAAACGCCGCCCTTCATTATCGATCAGGTGTGCCCCTTCGCCGCGTACAGCTTCGCTAATTAAAAAGCGGTCGGCACCAGGTTTGGTCAGGGCAGTGGGATGGAATTGGACAAATTCTAAATCGCGGAGGATAGCCCCAGCACGAGCCGCGATCGCTACGCCATCACCTGTACTCACAGCCGGGTTAGTGGTTTGGGCAAATACCTGACCGCCGCCACCTGTTGCTAGTACCACAGCACCAGCTCTTACCCATGTGATTTTACCTTGATAAAATAGGCTAATTCCCTGACAGTGCTGGCTTTGGGGTTCAATCCACAAACTCAAAGCCAAAGCTTGCTGGATGACTTGAATATTTTGGCGGCGCAGAACTTGGGCGGTGAGGGTGGTGGTAACTTCTCGCCCTGTGGTGTCTGCGGCGTGCAGAACGCGGTGGCGAGAATGGGCGGCTTCCAAAGTTAAAGCCAAAGCTTGACCATGACGGTCAAAAGCAACCCCCAAGTTCACTAAAGATTGAATGCAGCTAGGGGCAAGTTTGGCGAGAAATTCTACAGCAGCGCGATCGCATAAACCTGCACCTGCCCGGATCGTATCTTCAATATGTAGCGTGGGAGAATCTTCCGGGGCGACTGCTGCGGCAATACCACCTTGTGCCCAATCACTGGCGGACAAAGCCACAGTTTCTTTAGTAATCAAGCCGACTCGTAATGACTCTGGTAGACACAGTGCTGTGTAGAGTCCAGCAGCACCAGCACCGACTACTAAAACATCAAATTGGCTAGGAATATCTATCTGAGGCAAGGTTAGGGGGAGGGGGAGGGGGGGTGGGGAAGTGGGGGAGGGGTGGGAAGGGTGAGAGGTGTGGGAGGTGTGGGAAGCTTTTTTATCATCTCCCCAGACTCCGCACACTCCCCACACTTCCTCATCCCCCTTATCTCTAATACAATATCCCACTCCCTAGAATCAGGAGTGGGCTACTATTTGCTACATTAGCTGCAATTGTGCAGTTATCTGTAGATGCCGTTGTTAAACCGATCGTCTCCCTCGTTGAAGGCAGACTCTGGTTCTGTTACGGCGAAGTGATCGAAGTTGGCTTGCAGGGTTTGTTTTTGGCGATCGCTCAATCCTTCAATATTCAATACATCGTCTACGCTTTGGTAGGGAGCATTTTTGATGATGAGCTTCGCAAGGGTCGGATAAAGCCCTGGATACTGTTGAAAAGCTCGGACATTGGTATTATTCAAATCAATTTTTTTACCGAATTCCGTTGCTAACTTCTTGTCTGCGCTGTTCTGCCGCTCAATTGCCAAAACTGGCACTTGGGGAAAAGCAAAACTGTTGAAACTAGCAGCTTGGGCTATCTGAGTTGTTCCCAACCATCCCCAGCAACCAAGTAACAAACTAAACACTGTTAATAAACGCACCAATCCTTTCACGATTTTTCTACCTCTTTCCATCAAACAGAAATAAATTTTTAAGCTAACAGCAGTCAGCAGTCATTAAGTCACTTGTACTGAGCGAACGCGAGTGCGTCTCGTAGAGAAGTATTGGTCATACCCTGCGGGAAGCCCTCCGGGTGACGCTCGTACCTCGCTAACGCTGCGCTAATAGCAGTCGCTTATGGGGAGCCACTCCGTTGCAGGGTTTCCCCCGTTGAAGGAAGTGGCGTGGAAATCCCCAAGACCCTTCGGGTTCGGCAGTCCCCCATCGACGGAAACCGCCAAGATGGGGGCAGCCTCACCGGTAATGCGTCTACGCTAGAGGACAAAGGACAAAGGACAAGGGACAAAACCTGATAGCTTAATCAACACAGCAGTCATCAGAAACTAATATACAGCGTATTAATATCCACAATATTTACTGTTACTGGGTTTGACTGTAGTTTTGCTAAAAATTTTTCCCAGTGGTAAGAGTGCCTGCTCCAGCCGCAATAGCCTTGTATCTACAGACTACGGTATCATTCCTGGCTGCACAAAATCTTTTTGGCTGGCTGATTCTACATCCCAAGCGCATAGGAGATTTTGGCATGTCCAATACCGCGAACTCTAGTTAGGGCGACTTTAGGCTGTCAGATAATTATTGTAATATTTCTTAACTAAACAATGTTCTACCGCATCATCACTAGTCTGCTGTAGATTCATCTGGTAACAGTTTTGTTATTTTTACGCTGCGATCGCCGCTAGCAAAAATAAGCTGTCTACCAAAATTGTGCTTAAAACTGCGCCACCAAAGGCATACCAATGTTTTTGGGTTCGACCTAAGGATAAAATTCCCACTGTTAACAGCACTAGAGCCAGAATTATTGCCCAAGCTTGTCCCCAAGGTGTTTGTACTTGTATTAAAGCGTTTTGTAAAATTTTTGACGTGTTATCTGCATCTGCGTTCATGATTTGCCGCCAATAGGGCATTAAATCCACAATATAAAAATATACATCTGTTAAAACTGTACCGAGTAAAGAACCTAAATAAAACCAGTTACCCACCTTGCCCCAATTTTTTGCCAAACACCAACAAGCAAATGGTAAGCCGATAGACTCCACTGGTAGATGCCATAAAGGTTCCCAACGTAACCAACCCCAGTAAATTGCTCCTGCTAACCAACTCCAGCTAAACCCAAAAAGCAAATCCCCCCAGACATATGTTCCAGGACGTGACATTAATCTAAAACTCAGCCATACCCAAAATCCTGTCAGGGCTAAACTCAAACTTGGTAGCGATCGCACTATTGGTGCTTCTATAAATACAGGCACTGATACCAAAAATACTGCCGCCGCAAATACCAGCCATGTTTGTCGAGAGGAGATAGATAAAGGCAGAGAGGGAGAAGATGAGAGTGTAGATTCCAATTTTTTGATATCCCTGTGCTTGATACTAGACACATCTAATTCGGTATCCAGGGGAGGGATAGAAGCGGTGTATGAAGACAATGTATTATTAAACAACGTTTTAATATTTGTTACTAAACTTTACCTTATTTAAGATATCACACTTTAAAATCCCCCCCCGGGGCATTTAGATTATACTCAAATTTCGGCAAGGGCTGGCGTTGTTGAAGAGGACAAGGGGAGAAAACTCCGGTTAAGGGAAAAGGGGGAAAGAAAAAACTTTTAACCTTTACCCCGAACCCAATTGCGAGTTGAGAATTCACAAAGCGAGCAGTATTGTGTTCTGTTCCCTTGTCTTCTTCTGGTCGGCTAAATATTAAAGTTTGATGAATTGCCAAAATTGCGTTGACTTATGGAGATGGGTGTAAGAACATGGTCAGCGTCTTGGATGGTGTTAGCGATCGGTAAAATTGAATTTTCGAGAAGATTAGGTGCAGGTAAAAGTATATAAAGTAACATCGTTACTTAAACAATGTTCATTCTCTTTTTTAGAATAGGAAAAAGGTATTATGGAGTTTATTCAAGCTTTTATTTTAGGTATTGTTCAAGGTGTTACAGAGTTTTTACCAATCAGTAGCACTGCACATCTGCTGATTGTGACAAAGCTATTTGGTTGGAAAGAGCTAGGTTCTAAAGATTTTGTCGATGCAATTCAATTTGGCAGTGTTATCGCAATTTTAGGTTACTTTTGGTCGTTGATTTCTAGTGTTGTCAAAGGTGGAATTGAAGCACTAAAACAGAAAGACTGGGAACGCGAAGAATGGAAAATTATTGTAGGTATTGCAGTTGGAACATTGCCTGCTTTAATTGTCGGGTTTCTTTTGAAAGACATTATCCCTGAGAGTGCCTTAATTATTGCCATCATGTCAATTATCATGGCACTTTTACTAGGTTTGGCAGAAAAAATTGGTACTCGCAAGCGAGGTTTCGATTCATTGCAGATTCAGGATGGTATTTTAGTGGGATTAGGACAAACACTTGCTTTGATTCCTGGTGTTTCTCGTTCTGGTTCGACGTTGACAACTGGGTTATTTTTAGGATTAGAACGCGCTACAGCGGCAAAATTTTCATTTTTATTAGGGTTTCCCACTCTGACTATTGCAACCCTATATAAAAGTCTGAAAATTTTCAAATTATTTCAAGCCCAACAGTTACCAGATAACATTGTTGCACTGTTAATTGTAGGAATTATTTCAACCTTTATATTTTCGTATTTATCAATTGCATTCTTGATCAAATACTTAGCAACTAAAAATACTTTGATTTTTGTTTGGTATAGATTAGCATTCGGGAGTGCTATTTTATTAGCGATCGCAGCAGGTTGGCAAGGATAAATTAGATAATAGTCATTAGTCATTGGTCATTAGTCTAGGACTTACGCACTCAAATCCCCCAACCCCCTTAAAAAGGGGGCTTTAGACTTCCTACCAATTTATCGGGGGGATCAGGGTTTTAGGCTTCAGTGCGTAAGTCCTATAGTCATTAGTCCAATGCCCCATGCCCCTGCCCCCTGCCCCATGCCCATGTCTACCATTCAACCTGCCCGCATTACCAGAGTACTACCTGATTCTATAGCCGCAGAGATTGGTTTTGAAGCGGGGGATGCGATCGTTGCAATTAACGGTACGCGTCCCCGTGATTTAATTGATTATCAATTTTTATGCGCTGATGAAGTTTTAGAACTAGAAGTTTTAGACACTGCTGGTAAAACACATCAGATTGAAATCGAAAAAGACTACGACCAAGATTTGGGGCTAGAATTTGAAACTGCCCTCTTTGACGGCTTAATTCAGTGCAATAACCGCTGTCCGTTTTGCTTTATCGACCAGCAGCCACCGGGTAAGCGTTCTAGTTTGTATTTGAAAGACGACGATTATCGTCTGAGCTTTTTGTACGGTTCTTATCTTACCCTCACCAATCTACCAGAAAGAGAATGGCGGCGCATTGAACAAATGCGTTTGTCGCCGTTGTATGTTTCTGTTCATGCCACGGAGGCTGAAGTCAGAATTAGATTGCTAAAGAATCCCCGTGCAGGACAAATCTTGCAACAACTCAAGTGGTTTCAACAAAGGCGACTACAAATTCATGCTCAAGTCGTTGTTTGTCCAGGCATCAATGATGGCGAACATCTCGAACGAACTCTCAAAGATTTAGCTTCGTTTTATACTGGTGAAGTGCCTACGGTGGCATCAGTGGCAGTTGTACCTGTTGGTTTGACACGGTTTCGTCCCCAAGAAGATGAACTCACACCTGTAACTAGGGAAAAAGCTAAAGAAGTGATTTCCCAAGTCAAAATGCTTTCGCAAGAATTTCGCCAAAAATTCGACTCTAGCGTTGCTTGGTTAGCTGATGAGTGGTTTTTGATTGCGGGTGAGGAATTACCAAGCGAATCAGAATATGAAGAATATCCCCAAATTGATAACGGTGTTGGTTCAATTCAGTTATTTATTAAAGAATTTGCCACCGCAGCGGCAGAATTACTACCGCCAAAAGTCTATCCACAGAGAAAGTTTACTTGGGTAGTTGGTAACACTGTGGAAAAAGCATTTCAACCGATTTTGAAGCGTTTAAATCTAGTTGAAGGCTTAGAAGTAAATATGCGTGCTTTATCTAGTGATTACTGGGGACAAGATATTAGTGTCACGGGATTACTAACTGGCCATGACTTACTTTTAAATTTAGCAGGACAAGATTTAGGTGATGGCATCTTGCTACCAAAGGTCATGTTAAAGCATGGTGAATTGGTATTTTTAGATGATATGAGCGTTGAAGAATTAGCAAGCAAACTGAAGACAAATATCTTACCAGTGGCAGGGGTTGAAGATTTAATTAATACCTGTATTGCTTAACTTACTGTTGTTAACTCTCCAGCCTATACAATTTAAAAAAATTCTGCAAGTTGTGTTTCTTTGTTTTGAAAAATTAATTTTTTGCCTAGTCTTTTGATGCCTTGTGGTGTAGACTGGGAGTCAATAGGTAAATATAGCAATAGCGTGCAGACAATTAGGCTAGTCAGCTAAACAAAGCTAACTAGTTGATGATTTTGGATTTTGGATTTTGGACTTGTTTCACTCACCAGGGTCAATTATCAGCCAAAAAAATCTCAAATAGCCAATCTAAAATCTAAAATTCCTAATCAAAAGCAAAACGAGCTTAATTCATTACCCCTTTTAAGCCACTTGCCTCAATAGAATTGAGAGCAAGCAGTCCACAAACTGTACGTGTTTGTGTGGTCAATTTTTAAATAGATAGCTTCTGTGGTTAGTCATATTTAGGCTATCCTTCTAAATACGAAGTTTCATCGATTGAGCGACCTCATTAAGTTTACCTAGTCCAAGCTTTTGGACTAAAAACTCATTTTTTTGCATCCAAAAGTTTGGGCGTAAAATAGCAAGCTTACAAACTCCTATTTGTAAACTTGCTGCCCACTTTTACGTTGGATTGAATGTAATGACCGATTTTAACTTCATCTTAACTATCTGTATTGTAGCGGTAGGCTATTTATCGAGCATTTATCTGTGGATAGAGTTTTCTCAAAACTCTAATGACTAATTTGATAGATACAACAACCGTAAGAATTCAGAAATAAGCAGTTAGGATCCAGTTGTGAATTGACAAATCAAGGGTACTATAGAATTCTCGATTTTCTTGTTGATTATTAGGCTTAAGCCTCAAAGTTTTCTCAATTCAGTGTTCTGGATTCTGACCGTTTTCCAATATCTTCTGCAAATGTAATTTCAATAGTTGGCACAGTCTGAAGAATAATTTAGTCTTCAAGAGCGCAGTGCATCATATCATCTTGAAAACAAATCCATCAATAATTGGGGTGAATCTTTAACCAAGAGATACCCACAGAAAACCACTGGAAAAAGTTTAGCTATGCTGAGTACTCATGTGTTCCTATTGGTTGCTCAGCACTAGCACTATGAGTGTAAATTTACAAATTTGGGATGCTTTCTACAGTAAGTGGAGAAATGCTTAGTTTTTTACCAGAAGTTATTACAAACAGAGAACTACAAATTTTGTTCATAGGTTTGGTAGTCGGATTTTGCATATTCATATTTGGTCGTCTAATGATTTCGCTGACAAATTTACTTGTGAAACAATTGAATTTTCTGCCAATTACTGATGTATACCAAAAATTAATCAAGCCGAATCACAACTTATTAATTGTGGTAGTTGTAATTGCCAATTTTGAGTTATTTGTATCCTTTTTACCTCATAATCGCTGGACAAATCCGCTAGAAATTATTGTTAGCTTAGCCTTGGCGATCGCCATTAGTTGGTTAGCCTCACAAATCTTTCAAAAATTCTTCGATTTTTATTTATTAAATGCT
Source organism: Nostoc sp. CCY 9925 (assembly GCF_963920935.1). NCBI lineage: Bacteria > Bacillati > Cyanobacteriota > Cyanophyceae > Nostocales > Nostocaceae > Nostoc > Nostoc sp. CCY 9925. The sequence goes on from NZ_CAWUDO010000057.1 coordinate 50,506, forward strand.
GCTTTCAAAAGCGGACAAAAAATCAGTGGTGAGCTACTGATACTGTTGAAATGGGTTGCTAATCTCATCATTATCTTTTTAGCAATTCTCACCTATGCCCAAACACATCAAATCAATCTTTTAGGATTGCTAGCAAGTTTAGGAATCGGTGGTTTAGCAGTAGCCTTTGCTGCTCAAAAAACCCTAGAACAAGTTTTAGGTGGTATTGTTCTTTATCTCGATCGCCCTTTTGTCATTGATGATTATATTGGTCTTCCTGATGGGACTTTTGGGCGAGTTGAATCTATAGGATTAAGATCTACCAGAATTAGAACATCTGGAAAAGGAACTGTGATGATAGTTCCTAATAGTTCTCTGACTCAAGTGAATATTGAGAACTTTACTGGTGCTAAAAAAGTCATGTCGATTGTTTATTTGACCTTTCGCCAAACACTTAGCAGTGAAGAACGGGCGTTAATTCGTCAGGTTATTCTAGACAGTACAAATGGTATATTTGGCATTGATTCTGGGAATACAGAAGTCACTTTTAAAACTATCAATAATTTATCAGATATAGAGACAACCCAAGCACAAGTTACTTTCTTTATTTTGGGTTCTGGAGATGTGTCGATGGAATTACGCCGTCAACTGCTAAATATGGCAACTCAAAGCATCACTGAGTGTTTACAACAATATGGTATCGCTTTTGATATCGAAGAACCAACAATTTATGTTGACTCGCCCATTACCATTTAAAAGTGATGAAAAATATTTCACGAATAATTCTGGAATTTCTACAACGTGATACCACGATATCAGCGCTGTCTAGTTTTGGAGTCTTTCTGATTTTTATTCTCCTGTCTTTACTGGTAGGACGATATACCCCGACATTTTTGCGAATTATCATTCGACGTTTTGCACCGCAGCAAGTTGCTAGTATTTATAATAATTTAATTGATCCAATTAGAAACCTCTTTAGAATCACAGGTAGTTTAATTCTCATTTCATTCTCTTTAGTCTGGATTGTTGAATATCAATCTATCTATAGATTTCTTTCGACAATTATAGATTTAGCTGTAATTGTTAGCTTGGCTTGGCTATCCTCTCGCTTATTCCGACAATTTATTCGAGCCTATGGAATTGAGTTAGTGCGTAAATTTGGTAGAGAAGTAGATGAATTGCTTTTAGTATTTGAAACTCTAGCAAATGTGATCATTGGATTTATTGCCGTCCTGGCTTTTGCCCAGAGTCAAGAATTTAATTTAATTGGATTATTAACTGGTTTAGGAATTGGGGGATTAGCTGTAGCTTTTGCCGCTCAAAAAACCCTAGAACAGTTGTTAGGAACAATAGTTTTATATTTGGATCGTCCGTTTGTTCCGGGAGAATATATTCGTTTACAAAAATCTCAACAAATTCCTGAAGGGTTGTTTGGGCGAGTTGAGTCAATTGGGATTCGTTCAACTAAAATTCGCACTGCTGCTAAAAGCACTTTGTCTATTATTCCGAATTCAATATTGGCAAACTTAGAAATTGAAAATATTACTAGAGGTAAGAAAATTATGGTTTTACTCTACCTCGATTTTTTAGAGCTACTCCAAGAACGAGAACAGGCTTTAGTTGAGCAAGTAATTATTGAAAGTACTAACTCTTTATTTGGTATCGATCCAGGCAGCACTAGTATTACTTTTTTAAATCACAATGAAGAAAAGCAAATCACTCGCACAAGAGTAACATTTTTTATTTTAGGTTCTAGTGAAAATTCTCTGCAATTACGCAAGCGCCTATTGGAATTGGCAAATGAAAAATTTTCTAAACAGTTAGTAAAAAACGGAATTAAATTCACAATGCAAGAACCGACAATTTATGTAGAATCGCCTGTAACTATTTGAGTATTCCTTTTGGGTTTTTTGATAATTTTTCATCCGCTATATTAATTAGGCGTAATCACTAAGTAGCTTTACTAATAGTCTATTACGTATTAATGACTTATTATGATTAATAAGTAAATTAATTAATCATTAAGTAAGGAGTGACTGGTGAAGTATCAGAAAAGCCCAAAAATTATAAATTTAGAAATTCAAGAAACTACAAAATTATTGATTTTAGGTTTGGAAATTATAATTTTAAATTTATTTAGTATCTCACCAGTAAAGGCGGCAACAGAAGAACCTATGTTGAGCGTAGTGCATAGCCAAGAAAATGCGAATCAATGGACAGGGATAACCGATCGCCTACAAACAATTGGGATGAAATATTGTGTAATTTCTCTAGATAATGTAAAGAGTGTGGCAGATTGGGGCGATCGCCGGATATTATTTTTGCCAAACGTCGAAACATTAACCCCAACCCAAGCGATCGCCTTAGAAGAATGGATGAGTAAAGGAGGGCGCTTAATTGCCAGTGGCCCTGCGGGTAGTTTGTCAGCCCCAGGAGTGCGCCAGTTATTGCGATCGCTCTTAGGAGGTTATTGGGGATTCAGCCTCAGTGGCACCCAAGAAATCAAACCTGCAAAAACCAAACTCCCAGGATGGGCAAATGAAACTGCACTCTTTGGCAAAGTGCGCGGTGGTGTTGTCATTCCCAACGACATGGGCACCGAATCTCCTGCCATTTGGGATTCCAAAGATAATCCCGCCGCAGTTGTCACAACTGAACGTTCCACATTTTTGGGCTGGCGCTGGGGAACAGATACAGCCTCAGCAGCAGAATTAGATAGTGCTTGGTTAAAAACCACCGTCAATTACTATTTGATGGCACCAGCACCATCAAATCGCATGAAAAAAATAGAAGGAGCTTCCCAAAGCTGCTCTACGACTGTGGTGGCGGCGGGTGGGCAAGGCGGCAGGGGCGCAGGGGAGCAGGGGGGTAGAGGGGAAAAACTTACTGCGACTTCCCCTGTGCCCCGCGTCCCCGCGTCTCCCCCTAAGCGTGTCTCCCCTCCTCCTCCAAAAACTGCCACTGCTCCCCAACCAAGGGCACTTGGTGTAGTCAAACCGCCAACTTCCCAAGAGGCGATCGATCAATTGGAAGAAGCGGTGCGTTTAGATGTTGTACCCAACTCCAATGAGCCGATTAATCAAAACGAAGCCATCGCTCTCCAGCAAGAGTTAGAAAATCTGATTGGTCGGGTGGAAAGCGCCCATTTAGCAGTATCAGCCAATGCTACTGGGGTTGGGGAAGCTTCTGGAAATTTAGAAAACATAGATGTCCAGTCTGTCAAACAACAAACTTTAATTACCTCAACCAGACCAGGGGCACTAGTCACCAGCAAAGAGCAAGCCTTGGCACAGGTAAAACTAATTGCCAAAAACTTACCTCAATTGATTGCCCAAAAAAATTACGCTTTAGCTCGTCAGCAGTGGCTAGTGGCAAAAAGAATTTTGTGGCAGCAGTTTCCTGTAGATCGCAGACTAGCTCAGCCAGAGATCCGGGCAGTTTGGTTAGACCGAGCAACCATTGTCCGTGCCGGTAGCAAGGCGGGACTAGCCGAGATTTTTGACCGACTGGTAGCAACCGGGATTAATACCGTCTTTTTTGAAACTGTTAATGCTGGCTATACAATTTATCCCAGCCAAGTCGCCAAAGAACAAAACCCACTAATTCGCGGTTGGGACCCCCTAGCAGATGCAGTCAAACTAGCCCATGAGCGTGATATGGAATTACACGCTTGGGTTTGGACTTTTGCCGCTGGCAACCAACGTCACAATGAAATTATCAACCTTAATCCTAATTACCCAGGGCCAGTACTGGCTGCTCACCCCGATTGGGCAAACTACGATAACCTGGGCAACATCATTCCTGTTGGGCAAAGCAAGCCCTTCTTAGACCCAGCTAACCCGGAAGTACGACAGTATTTACTCAAGCTGTATGAGGAAATCGTCACTCGTTATGATGTGGACGGTCTACAGCTAGATTACATTCGTTACCCCTTCCAAGACCCACTGGCAGGTCGAATATATGGTTATGGTAAAGCTGCAAGAGCGCAGTTCCAGCAACTCACTGGCGTAGATCCAATAAATATTTCTCCCAGTCAACCAGAACTTTGGCAAAAGTGGACGACATTTCGCACCGAACAAGTTGATAGCTTTGTTGCCCAACTCTCACAACAGTTGCGACAAAAGCGAGGAAATTTGATTTTGTCGGTTGCAGTCTTTCCTTTGCCACAAACAGAACGGATTGAGAAAATTCAACAAAACTGGGAAATTTGGGCAAGGCGAGGGGATGTAGATTTAATCGTTCCCATGACTTATGCTCTGGATACATCGCGGTTTCAACGACTGGCTCAACCCTGGATTGCCTCTAAACAATTGGGGGCTACCTTGTTAGTACCAGGAATTCGCTTACTTTCTTTGCCAACAATTGGAGCATTCGACCAACTCCAATTGGTAAGGGATTTGCCAGTTAGTGGTTATGCTCTGTTTGCCGCAGAGAATTTTAACAACGAAATACAAAAACTTTTTATTAGCACCCAAGGTAGAGTTAAATCGACTACAGCTGAACCTATTCCTCATCGTCAGCCTTTTCAAACTGCTGCTATTCGTTACACTGCGCTGCAACGGGAATGGAAATTTGTTTTCCAAAATGAGCAATTGCCAATGTCTGCTCGAACAATTTCAGATTTTAATAACCAGGCAGAAGTTTTACGTACTGCTTTAAATCAGCTTGCTACCGCGCCTTCTGCGAGTAAATTACTAGTAGCCAGAGCCTCCCTAACTCGCTTCCAGTCTCAATTTAGAGTATTGATGAAGGAAGAAATAAAGTCGAATTCCTATCAGGTCAAAGTCTGGGAAAACCGGCTTGCAACCATAGAAAGGTTATTGCGTTATGGCGAAAGGCGGATAGATTTGCGTTAGCTGAGCATTGGGGATTGGGCATTGGCCAAACAGGGAGTGCCCTCTGCCTCTAGCATAGCTGCCTTCTTCAATCTTCCCGTGCCCCTTTGCCCCTTTGCCCCTCTCCCCTCCGCCTCTTCCCATGCCCAATCCCCAACTAACCTAGAAACCGCTTTGTATTTCTTAACACTATTTTTCCAGTGTTTATACTTCAAAGATTACTAATTCTTTCGCGTCAAAATATTAGAAAATGCTTAAGTGAACAGCTTTAGATAACTATTTTTTGATAATAGCTATAGTAATAATCTATGCAAGCTTTATCTCAGTTTCTCGGGCTAGAAAGCTTAGAGTCAGTAATAGACTGTTCGCCGCTAATGGTTGTGCCGGAAACACCACTATCAGATGCGATCGCTTTGATGGCAACACAGAGCAAAAGTATTATGGTCGGGTCTTGTTCACAGTTAGCGGGATGCTTTACAAAGCGCGATCTTGTACAGCTTATAGCTTCAGGGACTAGCTTGAAAAATAGCTTAGGGCGGAGGTAGGCAGCAAGATATGTTGCTGTGGT
>NZ_CAWUDO010000058.1:0-55574 GCF_963920935.1 Nostoc sp. CCY 9925
TGACATTTTCAGATCTGTTTTAATTTTTATTAGTAAATAAGATGCGGCCGCCCTGCCCTATTCGGGGAGCTTCTTCGGCAGTTGTTGTACCGTCAGCCACCTTGGGCGCAATTGCCATTAATTCTAAGGCTAAATCAGTGGGAATTCCGCTTGCTTCTAAACGCCTTAATTCCAAAATATCAATTCCTGCTGCCAATCCATCTAGATATTATTCTATAGTTACACCGTAATCTTTAATTTCTGACATAGACACAATCCAACTTATACATTCGAGATTTTACCGATTTGGCGATCGCATTATCCATTACCAAGGTATTGAATTGACTTTGACCGGAGAAATCCTGCCTGGTTGAAACATTTTTGTCAGCTATGCTTATATTGATGCCCGGATTACCGATGATAGTGTTTTAGAAGTATATACCGTGACCAGATGTTTAAAAATATGGCACAAGCTCAACGACTCTGCTCTTTTGGTTTAGACACACTCAAACAACTTTTTAGAATGAAATAGCCCTGCCGTAGAGGTTTGGAGTTTTGCACGGGTACTAAACTCCAGTAAAAAAACAATTTTATATAAAAGACTAATAATAAAATTTTTATTGATAGCTATTATCTATTAATTGCTAGTTGCTTAAACAGATTAATTCGTATTAAACTTAAACCTAAGCTAAATGAAAAATAATCTCAACAAAAAAATAAAACTTTATACTTGCAATAGTATTTGGTGCTTTGCACAAAGCTTTATTGTTTGAGTTCCAATATTGAGGGAATGACAAAGTGCCTAAATCGCTTGCTGTACGCGAGCAACAGCAGATGATTCCTGGATTTTATCAGGCATACCAGTTTTTTCAGCCTTTAACAGGGTTCACGATTATTTTGGTTGCTATATTTTTTTCTCGGATCGGTTCAGTTAGTCTGTATTGGCATTTTAGGTGAGTATATTGGACGCATCTATGAAGAAGTTAAAGGTTTGCCCCTCTACACTCTTGCAGAAGTGGGCGGATTTAGTGACACTGATAAGCAAGTAAAAGTTGATTTTAAGAGCTTATCTGGAAACACTAGATGAAATAGATGAGCTTCCTAATACCCCTTTTGTTACTACCGAAAGAGTAAAATTAAGGATGAACATTAAACCTTATATATCTGCTCTGCGACCCCGACAGTGGACAAACAATATTGTTGTATTTGCTGCTCCTTTATTTACTTCAGTATTAATCTGCAATCAATTTTTGAGCAATAAAATGATATGTAAACTCTATGAAAGTTAAGTTTTTATCCCTCTTTAAATAAATATTAGTGTTGATAGTTAAGAATGCTAAATTCAACAAAGCTGTTATTCTCAATTCGCTCATTTCTTCACGCCTTAATACAGATAGGAAAAAGTTTTTTTGTCAAATCTATAAGTACATACACTTTTCCTCGTAAACTAAATACACTGACTGATTTAAAGATTGATCTACTAAAAAATGTTGGAATTAAAGGTGTTATTCTCGATTTAGACAACACAATTGTTTCTGAGGACGATCGTTACATATCTCCTGGTGCTGAAGCTTGGATAAAACAGGCAAAATCACAGGATTTTAAATTTTTTCTCCTCTCCAACGGTCTGCGTGAATGTCGAGCGAAAGCTTGGTCTAATCGTCTAAATATTCCAATTATCAATCCAGCAAGGAAACCCTTTCCTTTTGCATTTTATAAAGCATTAAATGAGATGCAACTTGAACCAAAACAAGTTGTTGTTATTGGTGATAGCCGTCATACAGACATTTTAGGAGCATGGTTTGTGGGCTGTCCTAGTATCCAAGTTGCAACTCTTCCTCATCCATTTCGATGGTGGGAGAAACTTTTTGGGAAAGGAGTACAAACCCCATATCCCCAAGGACATAAACTTTGGGATAATGATTTATCCTTGAGGCTATAACTTTATTTTTCCATTAATTTATCAATAGTCGAGAGATTGAATTAAGTTTGGCAGGATAACCAACACATAACTTAAATATTATGGCTTATTTATTTTTTAATTATGCGTTTATAAATAAAGATAAAAACTTACTTAAAGATTAGTCTAAAAACTACAAAATTTCATCCTAAAAATAACTTCATTTTTTCAGTTTAGACGAATTATTGTTAAGCAGCTAGATGAGGAAATTATAAATTATGGTTCGTCCAGAATCTGCCCCAGAACAAGCTCGAATTAAAAGAAGAATTAGTAGTAAAAAAATATTTTCCTTAGCTGCTCTGCGACCCCGGCAGTGGACTAAGAACTTGGTTGTTTTTGCCGCACCTTTGTTTGCTTTTAATTTAAGTTTGCAATCAATTATTGGGTGTTTACTGGCGTTTGTTTTGTTCTGCTGTGCTTCTAGTGGCTTCTATCTAATCAATGACATAGCAGATGTCGAATCAGATCGCCAACATCCTATCAAATGCAAACGCCCGATCGCAGCTGGATTAGTTAGTATTCCGGCTGCGATTGCCACATCAATAGTTCTGCTGGGAGCAGCGCTGAGTATCAGCTGGCTACGATCGCCTGCCTTAGGAATCACTCTCACTAGTTATGTGTTTTTGCAAATTGCCTATAACTTGAAGCTGAAGCACATCTCTATTTTGGACATCGTGGCGATCGCTACAGGATTTGTACTACGAGCCTATGCTGGTGCTGCTGCCACGGGTATTGTTTTATCAGCTTGGTTTGTATTATGCACAGCAATGCTGGCTCTATTTTTAGGGATTGAGAAGCGTAAAGTAGAACTGAGGTTCTTTGAAATACGGGGTGGAAAAACTCGCGCTGTTATTAAATGTTACTCCCTGCCGCTCTTGAGCCGAATGGAGAGTACAGTAACCACTGGTGCATTTATGAGCTACGCCCTTTGGAGTGCTGGACCTATAGTACGCGGTGCAACAACACCTTGGATGATGCTGACAATTCCTTTTGTGTTGTATGGCATTTTCCGTTATCAGATGCTCAGCGATCCAAAGGATATTGTTTCTGGAACAGAAAATGAGTTAGGACAAGGACAATACACGGAACGCCCAGAAGAAGTTTTATTGACAGATAGACCAATTTTACTAACTGTTATCAGTTGGATTTTTACGATATTCATAATATTGTTGCTGAAACAACATGGGGCTATTAAATAATTTTTCTACATAGGCTTAATAAATTAAATGAGTGCAGTTCTTATTTTTATCAGGAGATGATCTAACAATGTTAATGAGTCGCAGGCCCCTGTGGAAACTTATGACAACCCTGCACACCCCGATTTACATGTCGCGGTTGCGTAACCTAGTCCGCTGTATTACTCCTCACCTACGTGAGGGGGACTGTGTGCTTGACGTTGGCTGCGGGTTTGGTACACTGGGCAAGGCATTGTTAGATACACCTTTGTGTCCACTTAATTTACGTGTGGAGGGACTCGAGCGCGTCAAGCGCGGCAAAGAGCCAATCAAAGTCCTGGCTTATGATGGCATGACAATCCCCCATCCCGATAACACTTACGACGTGGTTATCCTCGCTGATGTGCTGCATCACGAACACGATCCCGACAGGCTGATTGGCGAGTGCATCCGCATCTCCCGGCGGCTAGTGATCATCAAAGATCATCAGCTCAAAGGACTGCTTTCCTGGTTGCGGGTCTCGTTCATCGACTGGGCCGCAAACGCGCCTTATGGTGTGCCATGCCTTTACCGCTATAACACGCCCAAGCAGTGGATCAATCTACGTCACCAACACAAGTTGACCATTATAGAGGAAAAGAGTTCAATGCAGCTGTACCCGCCAGTGGTAAACCTGCTATTTGGCAGGAGCTTGCAGTATTTGGCAGTTATGCAAGTGCCAGACTTTGTAGATGATTAACTCAAAGCTAACGATTGGTACGCTTAGACTCTTAGATTTGCTTGGTTCGAGTCCTTTGGTTCCCTGGCATTATCTAACCCATCATAAGGCATTCCACTTTGATGTCAGTCCCCTACTGGAGTTGGGGTGGAAACCTAAATACTCTAACAATGAAATGTTCCACGAAAGCTATGACTGGATCAGGCAAAATTATAATCAGCTTGCGGCAGAGAAAGCAGGTTCAGCTCATCGTTGTCCAGTGAAAGAAAAGCTATTATGGCTTGTCAAGCAATTTTCCTAATCAGATTTGATTGATATGAATTTTACTTTAAATGCATGGGGTTTAGTCTTCGTTGCTGGCATTAATACCTGCATCGGGAATTTGCTCCTCAAGCGATCTCGCCTCGAAGCCCCAGATCCCGGCTTACTGTCATTGCTGTTTTCCCCTTGGTTGATTGCTGGGTTAGTGTTCTATGGCATCAATGTCGTGCTATTCGCCAAAGCATTAGATAAATTGCCAGTTTCAGCAGCCTATCCTGTCTTAGCTGGAATCGGATTTGCTTTGATTGCCATTGCTGACAGTTATTTCTTTAGAGAACGCCTTGGCCTTAACCAATACGTTGGGCTAGGGGTAATTCTAGCTGGAATCCTTATCATGTCCCGCTCCTGATAGGAAAAAACATATGGAAAAGGTCAGTCGTTCTTGCCTATGTGTGGTTCCAAAAACCGTCTGCCTACTTTAACAACCAATTGCTCAAATAATTATTGTTCTTTCCAGTTTCCTGAAAAACTTATTCCTTTGACTATTCTCGATGCTCTAAATGGCAAGCTTCTACCTATATACGGTGAGGATCAAAACATATGAGACTGCTTTTATGTAACCAATCATTATGATGCTCTCTATTTTGTTTTAAGAGAAGGCTGCGTTGGTGAAACCTACAGTATTGGAGAAGCAAATGAACAAATTAATTTGGCAGTTGTTGAAAGAATTTGTGCCATTTTCGATGAGCTAGTACCAAAATCAGATTTTAAGCATTCTTCTTTAATTACATTTATCAATTTATGAAAATCGTTAGATCGATATCTAATTTGAAATCAATTCCATCTTTTTTATTCCAGCAAATCCAACAACATTGGATCGATATTTTAATTACCTTTGTTCTTGCAATTGCAGGTGGCTTTGCATCTTACTTAGGCGCACAGTTGATCGACCCTGTAATTGTCCGGGTCTGGGACGTTTGGTTTAGTGGCGATACACCCCGCGTCTTCGACAACATGACTTCCCTTTCGAGCGATCATCAGCGTCTGAGAGTGCACCCATTATTTTCACTGATAGCATACCCTCCAGTCAAAGTATTAGAGAAAGTCTTACACTTTGAGCCGATTACAGCTGTTAGGATAGTTATTGCTGTCGTTGCGGCTCTCTGGCTTGGTGTTCTATTTATCACACTGAGATCAATCGGATGTCGCCGATTTGACGCAACACTATTTAGTCTTCTTGGGGCAACCAGTGCCGCAGCTATATTTTGGTTTACTATTCCAGAAACCTACCCTTTTGGTTCATTAAGTATCTTAGTAGCACTGGGCTTTGTCAGCCTTACAGAAAAGCATCTGTTTTCTTCTTTGTGGTATACAGCCGTTAGTGTGCTAACACTTAGTATTACGATAACTAACTGGATGGTAGGAATCCTAGTAACAGTAGTTAATCATCGCTGGAAGCAGTCTTTACAAATCACTCTCAATACCTTAGCTCTAGTAACACTACTGTGGGCAGTAGAGAAGTATATATTTCCTAGTGCTATATTTTTTCTGGGTGACACAGCAGAAAAGGAATACATAAAGATATTTAAATCGGCTGGTGATTATCTGACAGTAGTGAAGTCATTTTTCTGTAATACGATAGTTATGCCAGCCATTCAGCTAGATGTAGATGAACAATACGGATATACAGTAATGTATGCTCAATCTGCTGCTCCTGGTTCTGGTAGCATCTGGGGATTTATGGCAGTCGGATTATGGATGGCGCTCTTAGGTTTGGGGATCTGGGGATGCGTTTCTAGCAAAAAGCATACTAAATTCCGACTTGTTTTAGGACTTTCACTTCTCGGACAGCTACTACTCCATTTAGTATATGGAAGTGAATTTACTTTCCTTTATTCACTCCATTTTCTCCCTTTGTTAATAATACTCGCAGCTTTTAGTAGTCTAACACGGGCGCGTCTAGTAAGCTTGATGTTGGCAGGAATGCTCGTTATTAGTGCAGGCATAAACAATGGCTGGCAATTTCATCAAGCAACCGAGTACTTTTTGCATTTTCTCACGCCACGTGGGCAGGTTCAATCACAAATGCTACGGCGACCATCTGACCCTTGGCCACGTAGCACAGGCCACGTAGTTCTGGCTACTCCAGGAACTCGTGAGGAGGCTAAAGCTTATCATGAACCGGGTGGCAGCTTTAGTCCGGCTGTAGGTAGTTTTGGGGTTTCCATCTGGCTTATTGACGCACAAGGTAATTTGAAAGCGACTAGCGATAGTATCCCCCTGAGTCAAATCCAACAGCAGTTTGTTTATGCTGGTAGCGAAGAGATACCAGCAATTCTAACTAAAACCAACGACTATCAGTCCTCTTGGTCTTCTCCTAGTCTGGGGCATTGGCAACTAAACCTTCAGACCTTAACAAAAAAAAGCAAACCAATGATAGTCATCCGTAGTGTCGGTCCAGCAGGCGGGGCAATCCAGTCTCTTGAGTGGGATGGTCAACGGTTGTTAATTAACGAGCGCTGGTCTGTGAAGCTTGCTTCACAACCGCTTGGAGTGTATTTAGGAGAAGAAGGAAAACAGGGCTGGATTAGTGAACAACGTCCTACCAATGTCTGGAAAGGTGAAAGTGGCTGGGGCTATGCTCGCTTTGAACTAGGTGATGGCGAGAAGTGGAATTTGACGATTGAGGATACTATATCTCAACCTAAACCAGAGCTTAATGCCACTCAGACCAAGTCTACTTTAGAGCTAAATCTACCAAACCAGCAATTCTCAGACAGCTTGAATGCCCAAGTTGCCCATTTGATGATGAGCCTTGTGAACAAGCAGACTCGCGCAGGCGAACCGACCAACTATCCTTTGCCGTGGCTGCGGGATGGAGCTTATACGCTGGTTGCTCTAGCTCGTGCTGGGCAAATGGAGACAGCAAAAGAATTATCGATTTATTTTGCGGAAAAAGATTTCTTCGGTGGTTCTGGACCGGAAGCTGATGCCCCAGGTTTAAGTATTTGGGCATTAGAAGAAGTAGCTGTGCGGTTAAACGATCCAAAATACGACCAATGGCTTTGGCCGCACATTCACCGGAAAGCTGAATTCATCCTCAAAATGCTTTCGAGCAAACAACCTATCCATCAACCTGTGATCGCTCCAATTATACCGATCATGAAGAAAGATCCTGAACTAACGCTAGTCGCCGAGCCTGCTCGGAATGGTCTGATTATAGGTCGAATGGATGGTGAGCGACCTCTATTATTTGTCAATGCTGTCAGCTATCGTGGACTTCTAGATGCTGCTTCCTTAGCTGAGCGAGTCAATCAACCAACTGATGCTCAGCGTTGGCGGATTAAGGCGGCTGAACTCCAAAAAGCTTGGATAAAGGCATTTAAGCCTCCGGAGTTGGAAAATAGACTAAGTTATACAAGCAGTCTTTGGCAAACCTGGATAGCTGCTCCGCACCAGAATGCTCTTCTCCAAGGTCTACAAAAACGGTGGAGAGAGATGCGCGATCGCCAAGGAGGATTTCGTGAAACTCCTATATGGAGTTATTTAGATATTGCCGAGGCACATCAATGGCTGTTTCTTGGCAAACCAGAGCGGGTTTGGACAACATTAAGGTGGTTTTGGGATCATCAAACATCCCCTGGACTTTATACCTGGGGGGAAGTAGCAGGTTACGAAGACTATTCAGGCCATTGGGAACAGATACGAGGTTGGGTCGATCTTCCCAATCCTCCGCGCGTCACACCCCACTACTGGACAGCTTCTGAAATGTTGTTACTGCAACTGGACATGCTAGCTTACATCGACCAGGCTGAGAGTAAGCCAACCCTAGTCATTGGGGCAGGAATTCCAGTCAAATGGCTTAATCAACCCCTAAGTGTAAAGGGATTGTCAATGCCCAATGGTCAGGTAGATTGGTTCTGGGATGGCAAACAAATGGACGTGAAAATCAGAGGTGGCAGCATTAATTTAAGACTGGGGTCAGCTTTCCCCTCTAACACAAGATTGAATGTTGAATATTACTAATACCTTTGGAAAAACTGAAACAAAAATCACTCTGGAAGACGCTGAAAGCTGTTCAACAAAATCATATTTATTTAGTAGGCTTATCAATCTGGAGGGGATCGAATTTGATTGCTGCGGATGCTGTAATTGATGACCTCTTCAAATACCTAGTCAACACACCCTAAACCTATGCCTAAACACACTATATTCGTTTGTAAATCCTGTCATCGGTCATCTGAAGAACGTCCAGAAAATCCCCCTTTTCATGGTGAATTTTTACTTGATGAAGTAAACAATCTATGCAATCAAAAATTTACTTCTGATGAAATTGAAATTCAGTCAGTTGGGTGTTTGTGGGCTTGCAGTCAAGGTTGTGTCGTAGCTGTATCAAGTGAAGAAAAACCCACCTATCTGTTTGTGAATCTTGGCGTAGAAAAAAGCGCAGCAGCGTTAGTAGAATTTATGCAACTGTATATCAAAAGCCGCAAGGGAGCCATAGCTTGGGAAAAGCTTCCTGAACTTTTACAGTCTGCTATTTTCGCGCAAATTCCACCTGTAAAATGATAGCTGTAAATTATTTGCAGTATGGCGATACTTTCTAGAGGTAGACGCTAGGTATAGGTTGCTTTTTCGGAGGAGTAAGCTAAGACACCCTAGTAATAATTTCATTTATTTTGCTAGTAACCAAGCTTCTAAATCAGCCAAGCTAGTAAAATCTAACAATGCCTCGCTCAAATCTTCCAAAATAGGTAAAGATAAATCAAAAATTGAAGAACGCATTTCTTTTGGAACTTTTCCAAACCGCTTAGTCAACAGTCGGATAATCAGGTTAGCAGCCTCTTCTTGTCGTCCTTCTTGTCGTCCTTCTTGTCGTCCTTCTTCCCTTCCTTCTTCCTTAATTTCGCGGTAAACCCTCGTTTCCTTGAGCGTGATCCCTAGCATAGACTCTACCTCTGTTCGGCTTAATTTTTCAAACCTGTACACCATTATCGTCGTGACTAACTCTATTATGACGCCACTTGACGGTTGAGGTTGTTCCTGACGCGATCGCTCCAGTAAATATTTAGCTTCTTGTGGTGCTTGTTCTTCTTGAACAGTAGTTAAAACCATCAATGCTACCCATAGAGGTAATTGGCGAATATCGCCCAATTCATCCAAATACACCCGATGTACTTGTTCACCATTGAGCAATGAGCGATGGGGATTAGTATCGCTTTGTTCAACACTCCGAGATGGATAAATTATCACTGCTTCCCAATCGCTGAATCTGTCACGATTGCGATAGAAATATAACGAAGATTCTGCAAATATTCTTTCGTAAAGTTGTTCATCTTTCTGAAACTGTACTTCACAGAAATATACAACTCCTACACCTTCGTTTTCTGGTGGAAGAAATACCCCGTCAATTTCAAATTTTGGTTCTTTGACGGCTACCGAATCAAATCGATAAGCATCTGCATTTATCGGGGGATTTGTCAAGAGTTCAAATAGCAAAGTGGGGTATTGCTGAAAAAGTTTGTAGAAAATCGAATCTCGCCGCATAAATATTATTTCTTATTAAAACTCTATCCTTTTGTGGGTAGAGTATTAACCAATTCTGAATTCTGTATTCTCTATTCTGTATTCTTCTTCAACTAAATCATTTCACCCCCGATTGCACTTGCCATAAACCAGCATAAATGCCATTTTTATCCAACAATTCTTCATGGGTTCCCGATTCAACCAACTTGCCAAATTCCATGACATAAATGCAATCGGCATTGCGGATAGTGGAAAGACGATGAGCGATCGCTATTGTTGTCCTATTTGCAGTAATCCGTTCTAAAGAACGCTGAATAGCGGCTTCAGTTTCATTATCCACCGCTGATGTGGCTTCATCTAAAATGAGAATTGGTGGATTTTTCAAAACAGCCCTAGCGATCGCAATTCTTTGGCGTTGTCCACCAGATAATTTTTGTCCTCGTTCCCCGACTATTGTCTCATAACCTTCGGGTAGCCGCATAATAAAATCATGGGCTTCGGCAATTTTACCAGCAGCAATGATTTCTTCATCTCTAGCACCAAAAGTACCATAGGCGATATTTTCAGCAACGGTACCATGAAATAAGAATACATCTTGACTCACCAAGCCAATACTACGACGCAAATCATCTAAATTTAATTCTTGGATATCAATACCATCAATAGCGATTCTTCCAGCAGAAATTTCATACAATCGCAATAATAATTTTACTAAAGTACTTTTACCAGAACCTGTAGAACCAACAATGGCGATGGTTTTGCCTGCGGGTATATGTAAAGATAAGTTTTTAATTACTGGCTCTCTATTAGCATAGGCAAAAGTGACTTCTTTGAAATGAATTTCACCACGTGCTTGTTCAACTGGTAAAGATTCTTTCCCTGGAACGATATTGATGGGAGTATCTAATAAATTCATGATGCGATTAGTAGAAGCCATTGACCTTTGATATTTGTCAAATATTTCTCCTAATGTTACTAATGGCCACAACAATCTTTGTACTAAAACCAGTAAAACACTGTAATTACCAATAGATATCTTTCCATTGTATGTTGCCATACCTCCCCAAAATAATAAGGATGTAAACCCTATTAGAATTAGCATTCTAATTAAAGGAGTAAATGCGGCAGAAAGTTTAATTGCTTTGGTGTTACTTTTCCTATATGCTTCGCTTTCTCCAGCAAATCTAGCACTTTCATAAGCTTCAGCAGTGAAACTTTTAATTGTAGTAATTCCACTCAAATTATTTTCCAATCTTGAATTGAGAAAACCTACTCTTTCTCGCACTTCAGCGTAACGATCTTCTAACAGCTTTTGATAAGTAAAAGAACCCCAAAGAATAAAAGGCATGGGCAACAATGTTGCCAAAGTAATTGAAGGGGGTAAAATCCAGAAAGCACCACAAGTTAAAATAATAACTGAAGTAGTAATTTGGATAATTTCACTAGCTACAAAATTCAAAAAATCTTCCAATCTGTTGATATCATCATTCAAAATTGACATCAAACCGCCGATAGTACTTTCTTCAAAGTAAGCTGAATCTAATTGTTGTACGTGGTTATAGGTATCTACACGTAAATCATGCTGAATATTTTGGGCTAAATTACGCCATAGTCTAGTATATGCGTACTCGGAAGCTGATTCTAGTATCCAGATAATGATGGTAGCAACTGCAAGCAAGAAAAACTGCCAAGTTATATCTTTAAAACCTAATTTAGCAATGAAGGAATTTTGCTGCTCTACGAGAATATCTACCGCAACACCAATTAACCACGGCGGTGCTAAATCTAAAATCGTATTGATGATAGTAAATAATGTTGCCTGCCAAATTTGTAGGCGATATTGGCTGCCATAATTGAGCAAGCGTTTTAGAGGATAACCTGAATTTTTCGACTTTTGAGATACTCTTGTCACGACTGTTTATTTTTTGTAGTTAAATAATTTGATTAGACATTGCATAAGGGATTTCATTCGATTGGTTGATGATTTATTTTTCCCTTGCGTCCTATTGGTACACACATAGGAGTCCCCACAACAGGATCAAGAATAATACGACACTCCAATCCAAAAACCTCCTGAACCATTTCTTTTGTCATCACTAACTTTGGTTCACCAGCAGCAAAAATTCGGCCATCTTTCACAGCAATTAAATAATCAGCGTAACGACATGCCTGATTTAAATCATGCAGCACCATTACAATTGTTCGTCCTTGAGTTTGGTTCAAATCATACAATAAATCTAAAATCTCTATTTGGTGCGCCAAATCCAAAAAAGTAGTCGGTTCATCTAACAGTAAAATATCTGTATCTTGGGCCAGCGCCATAGCAATCCAAGCTCTCTGTCGTTGTCCACCAGACAAAGTATCTAATGCTCTATCTGCCAATTTCAATAAATCTGTAATTTCTAGCGCCTGTTGTACGATTTTTTCATCTTTTGCCGACCATTGTTGTAACCAATTTTGATAAGGATAACGTCCTTGTGCTACTAAATCTTGTACTGTCAACCCTTCAGGTGCTACTGGTCCTTGGGGCAAAATACCCAACTGTTGTGCTACTTCTTTGGTAGAAAGATTCAAAATAGAAGTTCCATCAAGATATACTATACCTCCACGCGGTTTGAGTAATCTTGCCAAGCCTCTTAACAAAGTTGATTTACCACAACCATTAGCACCAACTAAAGCACTAATTTGCCCGCAGGGAATTGCTAAATTTAAGTCACGGATAATCGTAGCGCCATCGTAAGCTAAAGACAGACTTTTGGTTGACAATCCTTTCATAATGAATTTTGGATTTTAGATTTTGAATTTTGGATTTATAAAAACGTGATTTTTTAGTTGATAAAATATCCTTTTTTCCTAGTCCCCAATCACCAGTCACCAGCGATGCACTGAGCTTGCCGAAGTGTCCCCAGTCCCTCATTTTTTCCGATTACGAATTAATAAATACAAAAAATAAGGAGCGCCAATGGCAGCAGTTACTACTCCACAAGGAAGTTCGATAGGTGCAAACAACGTTCTACCTAAGAAGTCTGCCATGACAACAATTACTCCTCCTAAGAGTGCGGAAGTAGGAATCAAGGCTTCGTGGGTTGTACCTACTAACTGTCGTCCTAAATGGGGTGCAATTAAACCCACAAAACCAATATTACCGGCGGTGGCGACTCCTGCACCTGCTAAGGCTACCGCCACCAATATCAGTAAACCACGTTGCCATTCCACCAGACTACCTAGACTTTTAGCAACATCATCTCCTAAATTAAGAGCGTTCAAATGTCTTGCTAATGTCAAAGCCGTTGGGACAAAAACAACTAACCAAGGTAATAGGGAAAATACTTGCTCACTCGTCCGTCCGTAGACACTTCCAGCTAGCCAAACTAAAGCATTACTCACATCAGAAATTTGCCCAAAGGTAATCATTAAGCTGGTTATGGCACTGGCGATCGCAGATAAACCCACACCCATTAAAATTAATAGGATCGGGGAACTACCGTTATTCCAAGCCAGCGAGTAAATCAAAACCGCCATCAGCAAAGCACCAGTAAAAGCTGATAGCGGCAAGGTGTAAATTGGTGCTGCCGGAAATAAAACAATTACGCTAACTGCCGCTAGACTCGCCCCGGCATTAATGCCAATAATACTGGGATCTGCCAATGGATTGCGTGTCAGCCCTTGAAAGATAGTCCCAGAAATCGCCAGCGCCATCCCCACCATCAAAGCTACAAGGGTGCGGGGTAGACGCAAATCGTAAATCACGAATGTATGGTCTGGGTTTCCCGTATCTAAACCCAATAAAGTTTTCACGATATCCCCAGGTGCAATTGGATATTCACCCCGCCCTAAATTCATCACCATTGCGACTACGATCGCTAATGCCAAACATAGCACTATGATTGGCACACGTCGGTCTATACGAAAGGATATCGCCTGGGAGCGAATGACTAGCCAATCAACTTTCATTTTTTCACCTTTGACTTAGCTAGGTAGACAAAAAAGGGCGCACCAACAAGTGCTGTCATCACACCTACAGGTAACTCCTGTGGTTTGAGCAACACACGAGCCCCAATATCTGCAACCAAAAGTAAAATAGCCCCCAAAACTGCACAATGAGGTAATATCCAACGGTAATCGGCTTTAATATAAAATCTCACTATATGGGGAACGACTAAACCAATAAAGCCGATTGGCCCTGCCAAAGCAACGGAACTTCCAGCCAGTAAAACTACGCTGATAGCAGTCATAATTTTGACCCAGGCTGTTTGTTGACCTAACCCTTTAGCTACATCTTCACCCAAACTCATGGTAGTAATTTGTCTACCAAGGGCAAAAGCCATGATTAATCCAATGAGGACGAAGGGCAATGCTTGGAAAAACATATCCACATCGCGGCCAGCTAGTGAACCCGCTAACCAAAATCTAATTTCTTCTAAGGTGCGTTGACTGACAATCAGAATCGCGGTAGTAACAGAAGAGACGAGAGCAGTTAAAGCTGCACCTGCTACCGTCAAATTTAATGGAGTCGCTCCTCCCCTTCCTAAAGAACCAAGGAAGTAAACTAATATTGCCGTGGCTCCTGCTCCCACAAATGCCACAATTGTGTAAACATCTTGGGATGCGCTAGCAAATAGAAAAGTCGCTACAACCACCGCTACTGCTGCACCCGACTCAATACCCAAAATCCCTGGATCTGCTAGAGGGTTGCGTGTTAAACCTTGCATTAACGCTCCGGAGACTGCCAAGGAAGATCCTACAAGAATAGCAACGAGCGATCGCGGTAATCTCACAGTCTGGATAACTAAGTGATCGTAGGAACCGTCAAAGGCTATGAAAGATGCCAAAATCTTACCTAAAGGTATTTCTGCTGCACCCAGCGTCACACTGTACACCAAGCAAATTAGCAGCATACAAAGTCCCAAGACCAGACCAAATAAGGCCGACATTTTTTGTGGCTTTTTCAGTCCTTTCGCTGAGGCTATGGTCGCTTTTATCATTATCCTGCTGTCAGTTGAAAATATTACGCTCTGCTGGTTATATGTTTTTTACAGCTATTTTCGGCTAATTAAAACCTCTGTAGGGGCGCACAGCTGCGTGCCCCTACAGCGAACTGCACTAGATGAAAAAGTCTGTAAATTCCGACTCTCAATATTTAGCAGCTTTCTAGTCATTAAATTGATAATCTTTCTTGATAAATATATAGATTACATTATCATGCAACGATTTCCTTATTTTTCAAACGAAAAAAGATACTCAGAAAGTTTTGATATAGTTTCTCAACAAACTGGTATTGTTTAGATCAAGCTGAATCTAAGTTGAAAAAGGTAGTAGGGACTGGGGAGTCGGGAAATCGGGGGCAAAGAGGCAGAGGGGAGTAACCAATGACTAATCCCTCACATAGACGTTATACCTAACACATGGTGGTGTTAATGAGGTTTGATATTTTACTTAAGGTTTACAGAAGAAAATCAATACGCGTTTTACCCTTAATACTCAGTTTGATACTGGTTTTGTTTATGGGTAGCCAGACTATAGCTACACCAACAAAATCCACAGAGATATTATGGGATACCTATGGTGTACCGCACATCTACGGTAAAGATGACCAGAGTGCCTTTTATGCCTTTGGTTGGGCGCAAATGCAAAGTCATGGAGATTTGCTTTTGCGTCTTTATGGTCAAGCACGGGGACACGCGGCCGAATACTGGGGTGAAGAATATCTAGAGTCAGATCGTTGGGTACTATCGATGGGAGTACCAGAACGTGCTGGTACTTGGTATAAAGCACAAAATCCAACTTTTCGCAAGTATCTAGATGCTTTTGCAGCTGGGATCAATGCTTATGCTGACCAAAATCCCAACTTGATTGACGATCGCGTTGAGGTAGTCCTACCAGTTAACGGCGAAGATGTGATGGCTCACTTACATCGGGTACTCAATTTCACCTTTGTGGTCGATCCAGGGCCAGTATTCGACTTGAGCAAACAAAAGTTGCAAGCAGGATCTAATGGTTGGGCGATCGCACCTTCTCATTCTGCTAGTGGGAAGGCTATGTTACTAGCCAATCCGCATCTACCTTGGTCGGATTTATTTTTGTGGTACGAAGCCCAAATCACCGCACCGGGAATTGATGCTTATGGGGCAACACTTGTAGGTATTCCCGTATTGGCGATCGCTTTTAACAACAACTTGGGTTGGACTCACACCGTTAACACCTATGACGGTTGGGATTTGTATGAACTCGCACTGGCAGAGAATGGCTACCGGTTTGATGGTAAAGTTCGTCAATTCGTTTCCAAAACCCTGCCTTTGAAGGTGAAGCAGAAAGATGGCTCTGTGCAAGAACAACCATTAGTAGTCAAGAGTTCCATCCACGGGCCTGTGATCAATGAGAAAAATGATAAAGCCATAGCGCTGAGAGTTGCTGGCCTTGACCGACCAGGTGTACTCCAACAATGGTGGGATATGGCACGAGCAAAAAACCTCAACCAATTTGAAACCGCACTCAAGCGCCTGCAACTATCGATGTTTACAGTGATGTATGCCGATAGAGAAGGACATATTATGCACCTATTCAACGGTCAAGTTCCGGTACGTCAAGAAGGAGATTTTGCATATTGGCGAGGCGTGATTCCTGGGGATACATCTAAAACTTTATGGACAAAAATCCATCCATACCAAGATTTACCCCGCGTAGTCGATCCTAAAAGTGGTTGGTTGCAAAATACCAACGACCCACCTTGGACAACTACGTTCCCAACTGCGATTAAAGCAGACGATTACCCGTCTTACATGGCACCTCGTTTCATGGATTTCCGCTCACAACGTTCTGTGAAGATGTTGGCTGAAGATGACAAAATCTCTTTTGACGAGATGATTGCATACAAGCACTCGACCAGGATGGAAATGGCCGATCGCCTTTTAGATGATTTAATTCCTGCTGCCCGCAAGTATGGTAAGGACTTGGGGCAAAAAGCAGCTAATGTTCTAGAAACCTGGGATCGGCAAGCCAATGCAGATAGTCGAGGGGCGGTACTATTTGCCTTTTGGGTTCAAAAGCTGGACTTAGATAAGACATTTAGTAAACCTTGGAGTGAAGACTCCCCACGCACCACACCCGATGGTTTAGCTAATCCAGAAAGTGCAGTTACAACACTCGAAGCAGTGGCAGCAGAAATAGAAAAGACGTATGGAACTATAGATGTGCCGTGGGGAGATGTTTTTCGACTACGTTATGGCAATATCGATTTACCTGGCAATGGTGGTGCAGATCCCCTTGGGATCTTCCGAAGCCTCTATTTTTCACCGGAGTCAGATGGGAAGTTTAAATCCGAACTTGGCGATTCCTATGTTGCGGCAATTGAATTTTCTAATCCTGTACGAGCAATGGCACTCACCAGCTACGGCAATGCAACTCAACCGGGATCGCCGCATATTGGCGATCAGTTAAACATGTTCGCCAAGAAAAAATTGCGTCCTGTGTGGCGCGATCGCGACCATATCCTTGCCCATTTGGAAGCACGAAAAGTATTCTAGTGGTCTATTGCAAAAGTTTTTAAAGGTTCGTAGTAAGGACTTTAGTGCTTAAAAAATTAAGGACTAAAGTCCTTACTACAAACTTATGACCATCATAATTAATGCGATAAACTACCACACAAACAAGGATGAAAGATCGACTGACTATAAACCAGACCACTAAGCCAGAATTACTTCCCAACAACCCTATTCTTTTGGTACAAGATTTAGGGCGAATAGTTGAACAACGCTGGATTTGGAGTCAGCTCAGTTTTCAATTATTTCCAGGGGAGCGAGTAGCGGTGATAGGTGCTTCTGGCTCTGGTAAAAGTTTGCTCCTGAGAGCATTAGCTGGTCTCGATCCTGTACAAGCAGGACAAATTGTTTTTCAGGGACAGGCGATAAATTCCCACTTTATGCCCAGCTATCGTTCCCAAATTATCTATTTGCAACAACGACCAGCCCTTTGGGAAGGAACTGTGGAGGAAAATCTCCAGCAAGTTTATCGATTAACTGTTCACCGCCATCTAATTTACAACCGCAAGTTGATTTTAGACTATCTGCTTCTTTTGCATAAAACGCCTGACTTTTTGCAGCGTCCGGTTAGCGCTCTTTCAGGTGGAGAAGCACAGATAGTCGCTTTTCTAAGAGCTTTGCAACTTTCACCTGCGATACTGCTACTAGATGAACCTACCGCCTCACTAGATGCTGGAACTGCTCAAAGCTTAGAAGCCTTAGTTGCAGCTTGGCAATATGAACGCCCACAACGGGCATATCTTTGGACAAGTCACGACCCTAAGCAATTGGAACGTATTACCAACCGTCAAATTACTTTAAAGGAAAAAGATTGATGGAAACCAACTATATCCAGATTAGTTACGGACAATTGGCTTTGGCGACTTTGTTTATTGTAATTAATGTGGGGCTTTCTTTTGGTTTGCGGTTGGGACTAGAGCAAAGTCTAGGGATAGCTTCCCTACGGATGGTAGTGCAGTTATTCATGGTGGGATACATATTGCAGTGGGTATTTACTCTCAGCAACCCTTTGTTAATTATACTTTTGGCTTTGGGCATGACTGTTGTAGCTGGTATATCCAGTGTTAACCGTACACGTAGACGATTTACTAGTATTTATTGGAATAATTTTATTTCGCTTTTGAGTGGTTCGTTTTTAGTTACCGGGATAGTAGTTAGCGGCATTTTGCGCGTAAAACCCTGGTACGAGCCTCAGTATCTTATTCCCTTTTTGGGTATGGTGTTGGGTAATGCACTCACGGGCACGTCTTTGAGTTTAGATCGGTTTATGGAAGACTTGACCAATCGCCGGGGAGAAATAGAGGCGCTACTGAGTCTAGGCGCAACCCGTTGGGAAGCTGCACATCAAACTATTAAAGAAGCCTCCAGAACAGGAATGATCCCGACTATTAACTCAATGATGGTGATGGGATTAGTTAGTTTACCGGGAATGATGACTGGTCAAATTCTCGCCGGGGCAAATCCTACTGATGCCATACGCTACCAGATTGTGATTATTTTTGCACAAGCATCAGGCACAGCGATCGCCATCATCGGCGTTATTATCCTAGCTTTCTTTGCTCTGTTTAATCGCAATCATCAGTTGACAACTTCGTTAATTCAGAAATCACCAAACAAGGCAAAAGTAAAAACTTAAAAGATAACTCAGAATTCAGAATGGTCTTTGGTTGAAGCTGATATCATATCAAGTTCGGATAATCACTTATTATTAAAATTTCTCCACGTCCCCGCGTCAGTCCTAATGATAAGTCTTCACCCGAACATGATATCATCCCGTCCTTTCGTATCTAGTAAAATAACTTAGCAACTCAGCAAGGAAAAGGTTCAGTATCATGCCTCAAGCTAGTATTGGAATTATTGGTGGCAGCGGTCTGTATAAAATGGATGCGCTCAAAGATGTAGAAGAGGTGCAAGTTCAGACTCCCTTTGGTTCGCCATCTGATGCTTTAATTCTAGGAACTTTGGATGGGACGCGGGTAGCTTTTTTGGCGCGGCATGGTCGTAATCACACGCTTTTACCTTCTGAGTTACCGTTTCGCGCTAATATCTATGCGATGAAGCAATTGGGTGTCGAGTACTTAATTTCGGCTAGTGCTGTGGGTTCATTGAAAGCAGAGGCGAAACCATTAGATATGGTGGTCCCAGATCAATTTATTGACAGAACAAAAAATCGCATTTCAACGTTTTTCGGTGAAGGAATTGTGGCTCACATTGCCTTTGGCGATCCGATTTGCCAAAATTTGGCTGCTGTGTTGGCAGATGCGATCGCTACTCTCAATTTACCAGAAGTCACTCTCCATCGCGGCGGTACTTATGTGTGCATGGAAGGGCCGGCGTTTTCCACAAAGGCAGAATCAAATCTTTACCGCAGTTGGGATGCAACAATCATTGGGATGACGAATTTACCAGAGGCGAAGTTGGCTAGAGAAGCGGAAATTGCCTATGCAACTTTAGCGCTGGTGACAGATTACGATTGTTGGCATCCAGACCATGACAGTGTGACAGTGGAGATGGTAATTGGCAATTTGCTGCGGAATGCGGTGAATGCTCAAAAGGTGATTCAAGAAACTGTGCGGCGGTTAAGTGAAAATCCACCACCGAGCGAAGCACATTCGGCTTTGAAATATGCGATTTTGACTCAATTGGATAAAGCACCAGCAGCCACGAAAGAAAAGTTAGGGTTATTGTTGCAGAAGTATTTGTAGTAGTAGAACGGACTGGGGGACTAGAGACTAGGGATTGAGTGCCAAATCGAAAAAATTACAGAAAATTAGGTAATTAAATCACGTCTATTTTGAAACCCCTAGTTTTTTCAAAATCCCTTCCCTGTTTCCTCTTGAAAAACTCTAGTTCTCAATTTGGAAGAAGTTTAAGTTATAGCAGTCGAAGTATAGTTTAGGACATAAACTGATGATAAAACCTTGACACCAAAGGACTTTCAGTTCTGTTGCCTATTGCCTGTTGCCTGCTATAATTCCTCAATTGGTTGCTCCAGCATTTCGGGTACTAAAGCTGGGTTAGCTTTGCGCTCCTCTGGTGATTGCTCGCGAATCACATCGTCCATTTTTGGAGGGTGTTTGATTTTGTCAAGTACCTCTGGACTTAATTGTGATGGATCGCTTTCTGGATTCATTTTTTCAGCTTGACTAGGAACTGTTTCCTTATTCATATTTATTTTCCCTAACTCATACGCCAAGCTTAAATTTTTTAGTTGCAAGGTACACACTACCTTGGGGCTTAAATTGCTATTTATACTAATTCGCAATTAAGAGGATGTTTTAGATAATAAAGTCTAATTAATAACATTTTAAATTAAGTAGTTTCTGTAAATAATTCAATTAATTAGAATTAGTAACTTATTTTACAAAATTATATTTTAATTCAGCTAATTTACTTAATTCAACTCTTAATTTATCGCCTTTTGTTTGAGGAATTGTACTTTACTTTAGTATATTTATTTACTTATTTGCGACTAAATGCTTAAGTTGGCTATGCAGGCAGGAATAGGCAATACGTGATAGAATTATATCAGATTATGGCAATTATTCAAGAGCAATTTAGAATAATTTTGCGCTGTGTCGAGTAAAAAAGCTAAAATCTACGATTTTTGGAGATTTTTAGGTTATGACAACCTCACAGGAGAGGATTATCCCGACAGACTTGCGAAACGAAATGTCGCAGTCTTATCTGGAATACGCCATGAGCGTGATAGTGGGTCGGGCGCTGCCAGATGCGAGGGATGGTCTAAAACCTGTGCATCGTCGCATTCTTTACGCAATGCACGAGCTAGGTCTACTGCACGATCGCCCGTTTAAGAAATGTGCCCGTGTGGTGGGGGAAGTATTGGGTAAATATCACCCCCACGGTGACACGGCTGTGTATGATGCTTTGGTGCGAATGGCGCAGGATTTTTCCATGCGATCGCCTTTAGTTGATGGGCATGGTAACTTCGGTTCGGTGGATAACGATCCCCCAGCGGCAATGCGATATACAGAATGTCGCTTGAAAGCTTTAACTAGTGCTGGCTTATTGCACGATATTGAATCGGAAACCGTAGACTTTGCCGATAACTTTGACGGTTCCCAGCAAGAACCGACAGTACTACCAGCCCGGATTCCCCAATTGCTGCTCAACGGTTCCTCTGGAATTGCCGTGGGCATGGCAACGAACATCCCGCCGCATAATTTGGGGGAATTAATTGACGGCTTGGTGGCACTAATTCACAATCCAGAAATCACCGATCTGGAATTAATGCAGTACGTCCACGGCCCCGATTTTCCCACCGGGGCACAAATTCTGGGGACATCTGCCATTCGGGAAGCTTACACCACTGGGCGTGGTTCCATTACCATGCGCGGCGTCGCCAACATTGAAACCATTGAACAGCGCGGACGCCCAGATCGAGAAGCAATTATTATCACCGAATTGCCCTATCAAACCAACAAAGCGGCGCTAATTGAAAAAATCGCCGAAATGGTGAATGAAAAGCGGCTAGAGGGCATTGCAGATATCCGAGATGAAAGCGATCGCGACGGGATGCGGATTGTCATCGAACTCAAGCGCGATGCTTATCCCCGCGTCGTTTTAAACAACCTCTACAAACAAACGCCACTGCAAGCCAACTTCGGCGCCAATATGCTGGCGTTGGTGAATAGCGAACCCCAGGTACTGACCCTCAAGCATTTCTTAAGCGTCTTTTTGGATTTCCGCATCGAATCCATTGCCAGACGCACCCGCTACGAACTGCGAAAAGCCGAGGAACGCGACCACATTTTACAAGGGTTATTGATTGCCCTGTCCCACTTAGATGCGATTATTAATTTGATTCGCCATGCTCCAGATGCACCCACAGCCAAAGGCGAGTTAATCACAACTTACGGACTTTCCGAAGTGCAAGCAGATGCAATTTTGCAGATGCAATTACGGCGCTTGACTGCCTTAGAAGCAGACAAAATTCGTTTGGAACACGAAGAGTTACAAGCCAAAATTGCCGACTTGCAAGATATTTTGGCACGACGGGAGAGAGTGCTGGAAATCATTGAAACCGAAGTCGCCCAACTGAAAACTAGCTTCGCCACACCCCGACGGACGGTAATTTTACCAGGGGAAGGCGAAATAGATGAACGTGACTTAATTGCCAACGAAAAAGCCATAATTTTACTGACAGAGCAAGGCTACATCAAACGGATGCCTGTCAACACCTTTGAAGCTCAAAGTCGTGCTACCAGAGGCAAAGCCGCAGCCAAGGTGAAAGATGATGACACCGTTGAGCATTTCTTAACTTGCTGCGACCACGACAGTGTTTTATTTTTTAGCGAACGTGGCGTAGTTTACTGCCTCAAAGCCTATCAAATTCCCGTGGGTTCCCGTACAAGTCGTGGTACACCCATCGTGCAAATGCTACCCATTCCCAAAGAAGAAAAAATTACCTCCATTGTCCCCGTTGACGAATTTAGCAACGAAGAATATCTGGTGATGCTCACCAAAGGCGGTAATATTAAGAAAACCGAATTGGCAGCCTTTAGCCACATTCGCGCCAATGGCTTGATTGCCATTTCCTTAGAAGAAGGCGACCAACTCCGCTGGGTACGACGCGCCAGAGTGGAAGACAGCGTAATCATTGGTTCTCGTCACGGCATGGCGATTCACTTCCGGTGTAACCACGAACAACTGCGTCCCTTAGGTAGGGCGACTCGTGGTGTGAAAGCTATGAAGTTGAAAAACAAAGACGAATTGGTGGGTATGGATATTCTGCCTGCGGCAATTCTCGAGACTTTGGATACAGTTACAGAAGCGGAAATCGAAGAAATTGAAACAGAAGAAATCGAAATTAATGAAGAGTCCGCAGAAGTACCTGGCAACGTTAGTGTTGGCCCTTGGGTGTTGGTAATTACAATGGGAGGTTATGGTAAGCGCGTACCAGTCGCCCAATTCCGTCTGCAAAACCGTGCTGGTCAAGGTTTAATGGCAACCAAATTCAAAAACCGCAAAACCAAAGACCAATTGGCAACTCTACGCATTGTGAACAACGATGACGATGAAATTATGATGGTCACCAATCGCGGTATTATCATTCGGCAAGCGGTGAATGCAATTTCCATACAATCGCGATCGGCAACTGGGGTAAGAGTCCAGCGTTTAGATGAAGATGACGCCATTACCGGAGTGGCAATAGTTCCACCTGATAGTGTCGATGCAGAAGAAGCAGAGTAAAAAGCAGGGGGAGCAGGGGAAGCAGGGGGAGAAATTAACCTCCTTACTTCCTTGGTTGATTGCCTTCGCCAGCGGAATTTTGATGGGGGCGACCGTCGCCCCCGTGGGCGCATGGTTCCTAGCTTGGATTGCCCTAGCTCCCCTTTGGGTCTTAATTGTCACTTCCTCAAAACGCAAAAACCAATCCCCCCCTGCTCTCCTCTGGGGTATTGCCTACCACGGTATCGCCCTCTCCTGGATTACAGGAATTCATCCCATGACTTGGTTGGGCGTTTCGTGGTTACCGAGTTTGGCAATTACGCTTTTTTGTTGGGGATTCATCAGTGCTTTGGGAGGGATATTCGTTACTATTTGGGCGGCTGTAATGGTTCGCCTGGGTGGGCAAAAATCCTGGCTACGCATATTAATTGGTACGGCGGTATGGTGTGGGTTGGAGAGTCTCTGGAGTGCTGGTCCTTTATGGTGGAGTTCTCTGGCTTACACACAAAGTCCGCATAATCTCGTAATATTACACCTTGGTCAACTCTCTGGGCCTAATATTGTGACAGCGGCAATAGTCGCTGTCAATGGCTTGATTGCTGAAGGATGTATGAACCACAGAGACGCAGAGAGCGCAGAGAGGATTTCCTCTGTGTTCTCTGCGCCTCTGCGGTTCGTTAATAAATACTTCGCTACCGCCACCGGACTATTAATCACCTTACACTTAATAGGTTTCATATTATACACTCGTCCCATCGCCCAACTACCAGAAGCGGCGTTGAAGGTGGGGATTGTTCAGGGAAATATTCCGAACCGACTTTTGCGGAGTTCCGAAGGATTTCGTCGCGCCGAAGAAAACTACACCAATGGATACATAAGTTTAGCAAATCAAGGTGTAGATGCAGTCCTCACCGCAGAGGGAGCCTTACCTGTTTTCCAGCGTAACTTGATGGCAACTGCCTTAGTCGCAGCAGTGAAAGAAAAAGGCGTAGTTGCTTGGATTGGGGCTTTTGGCGAACGCGGACGCAGCTATACAATTAGCTTGTTTACTTTTAATCATCAAGGTGAAATTGTCAGCCGCTACGATAAAGCGAAATTAGTACCTTTAGGAGAATATATTCCCTTTGAAGAGATTTTAGGCGCAATAGTTCAGCGATTATCGCCATTGGATGCACATCAAGTTGCAGGTTCAGCCAATCAGGTATTTGACACTCCTTTTGGGAGAGCGATCGCTAGTATATGTTATGAATCTGCTTTTCCCGAACAATTTCGCTATCAAGCTGCGGCGGGTGGGCAATTTATTCTCAGTTCTTCTAACGATGCCCATTACACTCAGTGGATGCCTTTGCAGCATCACGCACAGGATATCATGCGGGCAATTGAAACTGATAGATGGTCAGCACGGGCAACTAATACAGGATATTCAGCTTTTGTAGATCCTCACGGCAGAACCTTGTGGATATCTGGATATAACACCTACGAAACTCATACTGAAACAATTTACCGCCGACAAACACAGACTTTATATGTGCGTTGGGGTGATTGGTTGACACCGTTATTGTTAATATTCTCTGGAGGATTTTGGTTGTTTGAAAAAGTGAAACGTGAAAAGTGAAAAGAGAATCACTTGTTATTAAAATTTCTCCGCGTCCCCGCGTCCCCACGTCAGTCCTAATGATAAGTCTTCACCCGAACATGATATTACTTTGCCTTAAGCCGCCTTTCGGGCGTCTACGTTCCTCAAACGCCAGTGAGACTATACATTTTTATCAAATTAACAATCACTCATAGGAATGAATTTTTAATACAGAATTTCATCCCAAATTAAGTTTAAAAAAAACCGTATGAACGATAATCTGCTGATTTTAAAGTGTTTTAATAAAGTTATTAGCGAAAGTTTAGAGAAGCAAAAACATGAAAGGTTTCAGGAAGCTATCCTCGATAGCACTATTGCTATTTGCCTTTGTGTATCCGCCCTCATTAGCAGAAGCGAAAGATATTTCTATCAGTAATAGTCTTAACGAACAGAGTGCGACGGCAGGGGCTAACGTAGTTGAAGATCCAAAAGGAGAGCTTTTAATTGCTCAACGACGGTCAGGACGATACCGGGTAATCAGACGACGCCAGCCTTTGGGAAAATATCAAATAATCCGACGCGACCGTTTAGGACGAACTCGAATAATCCGACGACGCCAGCCTGGACGAACTCAAATAATTCGACGACGCCAGCCTTTCGGAAGATACCAAAATATTCGACAGCAGCAACTAAGACGACAACGGGAGTTCAGGCGACAACGAGACTACAGACGCCAATGGTATTAATCTCAGATAAATAACGAATTAGCCAATTAATTGGTGTTGCATATTTGCGGGATGATTTTGATGGTTTTGTAGGATGGGTATCTAGCACGTCCCTTTTATTTTCGGGCGGTTATAGATGCCCACCCTACAAGAATCATACTTATTTTATGCAACGCCAATTAATAATTGGTTAGTGGTTTTGATTAACCACTAACCATTAACTATCATCAGATTTTAATGACTTGCTACTACCTCTGTATCAAGGCGAGCCAATCGGTCTGCCAAAAGTTTTTCCAGGTCTTCTAATGCCTTGGTGAAACCTTTGATGCCCTCGTCTAGTTTGTCAGTTGCCATGCGGTCAGCAGCGTGCATGTTCTCAAATGTAGCTTTATCAATGGATATTTTTTCAATTTCCAAGTTTGCTACATTAGCAGGGTCGAGCTTCCGTGGCAGTTCTCCAATAGTTGCTTGTAATTCAGCCAAAAGCGATGGCGAAATCGTCAACAAATCACTACCTGCAAGTTCGGTAATTTCACCAAGATTACGGAAGCTAGCTCCCATAACTTCGGTTTTATAGCCGAATTTTTTGTAGTAGTTGTAGATTTTGGTGACTGACAAAACTCCTGGATCTTCGGCTGCTGGATAGCTATCCCGTCCGGTATCTTTTTTATACCAGTCGAGAATCCGACCGACGAAGGGAGAAATTAAAGTAACGCCGGCTTCTGCACAGGCGATCGCTTGATGCAAACCAAACAACAAGGTAAGGTTACAATGAATACCTTCTTTCTCTAGAATTTCCGCAGCGCGAATCCCTTCCCAAGTGGTGGCAATTTTTATTAAAACGCGATCGCGGTCAACTCCAGCAGCTTTATACTGAGCAATCAATTCCCGTGCTTTAGTAACCGTAGCTTCAGTATCATAGGACAAACGAGCATCCACTTCTGTAGACACGCGACCGGGAATAATTTGCAAAATTTTCAATCCAAAAGCCACTGCCAAACGGTCAAACGCCAGAGAAACTATCTGTGCTTGGGTGGCTCCGGCTCCAGCATCTTTTTTTGCTTGAAGTAAAGTCTGATCGACAATTTCCTGATATTCTGGCATCTGCGCCGCAGCAGTAATCAGGGAGGGATTTGTGGTAGCGTCTTGGGGTTTAAACTTTTCAATTGCTTGGATATCCCCTGTATCCGCAACCACAACAGTCATTTCTCGCAATTGTTCTAGTAAACTTTTAGACATAAAATACTCCGTGATGTTTGTTTAGGATTTACTTATTCCCCAGCGACGAAGAAGACGTGGAGACTGGGAGACGCGGGAACGCGGTGAAAGAAGATGTGAGGACGCCAAGAGTGGGAAACATGGTGACACGCTGAAATTCAACAAATACTCTCCCCCTGTCCCCGTGTCCTTTTCCCTTTTCCCCCGCATCTTGTTCATACTTTTTACTGTTCCTTCAATTCTGATTCTGGCAATTTTTCTTAACTATTGCCTAATTTTCCTTACTATCCAAAGCCACAGCCTTATTTTAGATGGCTTATGCAGAAATTGGCTGTCCAATGGAATGCACTTTAATTAAGCTGGTTGTTCCTGATTTACCAATTGGGACGCCAGAGGTAATCACCACCTGATCTCCCTTCTTGGCAAGACCCATATCTAGGACTCTGTTCACCACATTTGTAAACATTTCTTCAGCATGGTGGACTGGGGGTATCAACAAAGGTTCGACTCCCCAGGAAAGTGCTAGCTGGCGGTAAGCGGTGGGGTCGGACGTTAAGGCAATAATCGGAGAAGTTGGCCGATATTTTGATACCATTCTGGCCGTACTCCCTGAGGTTGTGTTACAGAGAATTGCCCGTGAGCCGGTTTCATAGGCGATGCGACACACCGCCTCTGCCACCGATTCAGTAACGCTGAGACTACCTGGTTCGTGACACCAGGAACGTTTGCTACCCTCATCTAAAGCCCGTTCTGTTCGCACGGCAATGTTGTGCATCATCTGGACAGCGGCGATGGGATATTCTCCCACGGCTGTTTCACCAGACAGCATGACCGCATCTGTACCATCCAAGATGGAGTTAGCAACATCTGTTGCCTCGGCGCGGGTGGGGTCGGGGGCGCTAATCATTGACTCTAGCATTTGCGTGGCTGTAATCACGGGCTTGCCAGCATGATTGCAACGGCGAGTGATATCTTTTTGAATCAGAGGCACTTCATGAATCGGCACTTCCACACCTAAATCGCCACGGGCAATCATAATGCCGTCAGCAACTTTCAGGATGGAGTCAAATTGCTCTACTGCCTCTGCTCTTTCAATTTTGGCAATTAAGCGGATAGAAGCGCCAGCGGCTTCAATCATCCTTTTGGCGGGTTCTAAATCTTGTGGCGATCGCACAAAAGACACCGCCACCCAGTCTACACCCAACTGAATCCCAAAACGCAAATCCAGCAAGTCTTTTTCGGTGATCGAACTCACAGGTAAAGGAGTTTGTGGCAGGTTTACTCCTTTGTGGGTGGAAATTAACCCGCCAATTTTCACCTCTGCCCGAATGCGATCGGCGTCGCGATCTGTAACAATCAACTTGACGCGGCCATCATTAATTAAAATCGGTTCGCCTGGTCGCACCATTGCAAACAAAGTCGGCAATGGTAAGGGCAATTCGTCAATACTCTCACCCTTCTCTTGCAAAACGAAGGTAACTTCACTCCCAGCTTCCACATTTAACCCTTCTGGTGGTAAGATACCCAAACGGATCTTTGGACCACACAGATCTTGCATAATGGCGATCGGTTTTTGCTGATCAGCACTAATCTGCCTAAGATATTGAGCCGTTTGGGCGTGGAATTCATAGGCTCCGTGGGAAAAATTTAACCGTGCCACATTCATTCCAGCTTCTACTAAGGCTTGCAGCTTATCAGGTGCAGATGTAGCAGGTCCAACAGTACAAATAATTTTGGTTCGACGCATAGGGATTAAGGGTTGAGGAATAACCTGCGACATGGATGCCTGATACCACTTTGGAATTCCTAATTAACAAACTTCAGATTTTATTCAGGTTTCCCGGTTTAAATCTTTAGTCTGCTTTTGGAGAATTGGTATTATGCAATGCCCAAGGGAACTTGTCCTAGACATCGCAGGGGGCATCCAAAATCACACGTGCTTCATATCACTGGTTTGCTAAGTAAAGATACTAGATTGCGTTTTATTTTCGGGTATTTACCATTTGACCCAAATCCCAAAAGTCAAAAGGCAAAAGTCAAGAGTCAAAAGCTAATGACTAATGACTAAGCGCAAAGTCTGAGCGGAGGTTTCCTCCGATCAGAACTTTGTAAGAGAGGACTAATGACGAATCAAACCACAGCAGCTGTTGGTGCGAGTTGTTCTTTATGTGACATAGATAACATCAAGTCAACCACACGATTGGAGTAGCCCCACTCGTTGTCATACCAAGCAACGACTTTGAAGAAGTTTGAATTTAACTCAATACCAGCACCTGCGTCGAAGATGCTGGAATGGGTATCACCTTGAAAATCTGTGGAAACTACTTCTTCATCTGTGTAACCCAAGATACCTGCTAACGAACCGTTGGCAGCCTCTTTCATGGCAGCACAGATTTCTTTGTAGCTGGTGGCTTTGGCAGTTTTGAAAGTTAAATCAACTACAGAGACATCAGGAGTCGGAACTCGGAATGCCATTCCAGTCAACTTGCCCTTCAGTTCTGGTAAAACCAGTGCTACAGCTTTAGCTGCACCTGTGGAGGAGGGAATAATGTTCTGGGCTGCACCTCGACCACCCCGCCAGTCTTTTTTGCTGGGGCCGTCTACGGTTGGCTGGGTGGCAGTCATAGCATGAACTGTGGTCATCAAGCCTTCAGTTAACCCAAAGCTATCATTGATGACTTTAGCGATGGGAGCTAGACAGTTTGTAGTACAGCTAGCATTGGAGACAATTAGATCCTTGCTGGGGTCAAACAAGTGATGATTAACACCCATTAGTAGGGTAGGAACTGTATCTGGATCTTTGGTAGGAGCCGAGATGACCACTCGCTTTGCACCTGCTTTAAGGTGGTTTTCTGCCCCTTCATAGCCAGTGAAAAGTCCCGTAGATTCCACGACATAATCAGCACCTAGTTGTCTCCAAGGCAACTCTGCGGGATTCCTAACAGATACGCAAGGGATGAAATGGCCATCAATGAGAATACCATCGTCTTTGGCTTCAACCTTTCTGGTTAATCTACCGTGGGTTGAGTCGTACTTTAATAGGTAAGCCAGGTTATCTGGTGGTACTAGGTCGTTAATGCCGACAAACTCGATGTTGGGATTATCTAGGCCAGCGCGAAGCACAAGTCGTCCAATTCGACCGAAGCCATTGATACCAACTTTTAATTTACTCAAGATTAAACCTCCTGTTGTGGAAAGTTGAACAAAAGGAGAAAGTTAAAAGTCAAAATAGATTGCCTTTTACTCTTTACTTTATGATCGTGACAGTCTCAGTCAGCGAAGGCATATTTACTTGGCATATTTTAAGGATTGGGGCATGGGGTATGGGGCATGGGGCATGGGGGAGCCACTGCGGTCTTGGGGTTTCCCCAAGTGGAGCAAGTGGCGTCATGGGGCATTTGCCCAATGCCCTTTAACTTTTTTGATACCTCATTCCTGGTAGTTGGGAGAGTAAACCCATAAGCTCTAACTGTAACAAAGCGCCGGAAACTGAGCCAGCAGCCATACCGGTTTGTTGGACTATTAAATCGAAGGGTAAAATTTCAAAGGCGATCGCATCCATTACCTGTTGCAATTCGGGTGATAAAGTTGGCAAACTTAACTGTTGTACTGTTGACAATTGCTCAACTCCATCTATTTGTGGTATTGCTCCCAGCATTGTTAATAATTCGTCTAATTCTTTGAGAATCAAAGAAGCGCCTTGAGTTAGTAACTTTAAACAACCTTGGGATGGATAATCGTCTACTCTCCCTGGTAATGCATAGACATCTCTACCAAATTCATTGGCGTAGGTGGCTGTAATTAGGGCACCAGATTTTAATGGGGCTTCCATTACTAAGATAGCGCGGCTCATGCCTGCAATAATGCGGTTGCGGCGGGGAAAGTGAGTGCGATCGGGTGGAGTTTTTGTGGGGTACTCACTGACGACTAACCCAGCCGTCAAAATTTGCTTGTACAAATCCCGATTTTTTTGGGGATAAATAACATCTACACCAGTTCCTAAAACTGCGATCGTTCTTCCACCTGCTTTCATGGCGGCGGCGTGGCTTTCTGTGTCAATTCCCTCCGCCATCCCAGAAACCACTGTAAAGCCATTTTTAGCCAAAGCTGTGCTAATTTGACGAGTCCAACGAATCCCGTATTCTGAAGGGCGGCGGGTTCCGACAATAGCAACTAGGGGTTTTTGTGCAAGATTTTCCTGGAGTTCAACTTCACCGCGATAGTACAAAATCGGCGGCGGACTGGGAGTTTCCAGTAGTAAGCGGGGATAATCGGTATCTGCTGGAGTCCAGAAATGCGGGTTTTCCTGTTGGTGTTTGGTGAATAGCTGTTCTGGGTGTAGGCGCGATCGCTGTTGTACTATTTTTTCAAGTGTTTGAAAACCAAAACCCTCTACTTCTCCTAACTGTACCTTAGTAGCGTTCCAAGCGGTTGCCAGCGTGCCAAAATGCTGTTGCAGCCGTCGCAGTAATACCGGGCCAATCCCCGAAATTTGCGACCAAGCTACCCAATACGCACTTTCTTCTACCACTTTTCTATCCTCACGCCTACGGTTTGAGTATTCCCAAAATCAAGTGATAAATTCTTGACTCTTGACTCTTAACCATTGAATATTAACTATTGACTATTAATTCTCTGAGTACCTTTTGTGATGAAATCTTTTTATCGTCTTTTACTAAGCCTATCTGGTTACTCAATATTTCCACTACTGCATAGTATTTTTGGTGTATCGCCTAGTTTGGCAGCTGAAAATGTTGTTGTTAGATATGGTTTATTTGAGCAAGCGATCCCTGTTGCAGATATACGCAACTATAGCGAGACGCAAAAAGTTTCTGCGAATTTGCAAACTATCTTAGGTCGTCTCAGTCCTGAAGAGAAGCAGAAGTTTCAAGATGCGCTGCAAGTGAAGATGTCTCTTGATATTGTGGCTTTAGACAAGCTGGTAAATACTCAAACGGGTAAGCAAGTTTTATATTTTGTTTCTCAAGCGATCGCCCGTCGCGATCAAGCCAATATCCAAGCGCTACGATCTGCTATTATCCTGGGTGCAAAATCACCAGAAGGTTTAGGACTTCTCACATTTCTAGAGGCCTATCCCAGCAATGAAATAGTCATTGATGTCTCAAAAATTTCCCGAATAGTCGGCATGGCAAATTCATCTTCTGCTTCTGCTGATACACCGCCAAAGGACAATGTAACTTCTTCTCCTTTAGGGAAAATTGCACTGCAATATCAGACAATTGCCGCCCAAGATAAACAGTTTTCAGGTTGCTTATTTGGTGATTCTATTTCGGCTGGACTGGGCAATACCCTTGGCAATGGTACTTTTAATTTTGGGTTAAATGGCTTGAGTACAATTTCATTACTAGAACAACTGAAAACTTTAATTCCTACTAAGGTAAAATGCGAAAAAGCGATTATTGCCATCGGTGGAAATGATGCTTGGTATGGAATTAGTGATGAGTTGTTTAGCAAAAATCTGCAAGAGGCGATCGCACTTGTCCGCACAATGGGAAGTAAAGAGGTTTTTCTGGTTCCGGCTTTTTATTCAACGGTTGAGGCTAGCTCAGATCCAACTGTTGCAGCACCCAATTCTAGAGTTGAACAAATTAATGCTCTGATTAATCAAGTTGGGGAAACAGAAAAAGTACCAGTTGCCGCAGCAGGAGTAGCACCATTGTATGAAAATAACGTTTTGAAAAAGGATTTTACCAATGATGGTGACCATCTAAATGCAGAGGGATTAAAAATTTATCGACAAGCATTGTTACAAATTATAGGAAAGTAATCTCAAAAGCGATCGTAGTTGAATTTTTTGAATAATAAAAATAGCTGCGATCGCTTTAATTTTTATGTTAGTTTTGCTAACTTGCTATTACCCATAAAAAAAATCAGTAATGCTTTCATGCGTCGAGATTCAATATTTTATAAACTATTTCAACAATCACCAGGTTTACTATTTGAGTTATTGACAAATAGACCGATAAATGCGGATAGCTATAGATTTGATTCAGTCGCCGTCAAAGAACCAAAATTTGAAATTGACGGGGTATTTTTACCACCAGAAAATGAAAGTCCTGGGGTTGTTTATTTCTGCGAAGTGCAGTTTCAAAAAGATGAACAACTTTATGAAAGGGTATTTGCAGAATCATCGTTATATTTTTATCGCAACCGCGCCAGATTTAGTGATTGGCAAGCAGTAATTATTTATCCGTCACGCAGTCTTGAACAAAGTGATATTCATCCTCATCGGGGATTTCTTAACAGTAACCAAGTAGATCGAGTCTATTTAGATGAATTGGGGGATATTCGCCAACTACCTATATGGGTAGCGCTGATGGTGTTAACTACGGTGGAAGAAGAACTTGCACCACAAGAAGCAAGATATTTGCTTGAGCGTTCTTCTGTTGAACAGCCCCAAACCGCAAATAGCGCCATAATTGAGTTAGTGACAACAATAATGGTGTACAAATTTGAACAATTAAGCCAACGAGAGGTTGAACAAATGCTAGGAATAACGCTTAAAGAAACCCGAGTTTACAGGGAAATCAAGGAAGAGGGACGAAAAGAGGGACGAGAAGCGGAAGCGCGATCGCTCATTGTTCGTCAACTAATTAGACGTGTAGGAGAATTACCTCAACAAGTACGTGAACGTATTGAAACCCTTTCTCTAGAACAATTAGAAAATCTGGGGGAGGCACTACTTGATTTTACTAGTATGGCTGATTTACAGGCTTGGTTAGAAGCACTTGAGGGTTAAGATGATCCAGAGAAATGCGATCGCCAAGGCAAGTTGAACAAATGTTACGAGAATTACTTCAAATAAATTAGCAAGTTCAATCCGGGAATTGTGCGCGAGAGTGTCCACAAAACTAGGGTAATGTACATCAAACCCAGACTCCATTGATACCAAGCAAGCCCAGAGATAATACCTGGTAAGTGTTCGTCTCGCAAGCGAATGTCATTAAATCCTAATTTGACTAGGTTATTGAGACTAAAATCGTAATAGTTGAGCCAATTCCAATGGCGATCGCACAACAAAGGCATATATCTTTCACGAAATGTCTGATTTCTGGGAATGACTGGCAAACGTCCAATTAACAATCGTAATTGCCTAAATGTTCCGTCTTCTGTAAAGTAGGAAATGTCCATTAAATCATGATAACGACCTTGTTGGTAAAGTCTAATTAATAAAGTTAGTGGAACGGGAAGGATAATTATTAAAAGACACCCCAATGTCAGCCAAGGTTGTTGTGCATTGCGAAAGATAGCTAATAAGCTCAAGAATTCTAAAATGCTAAAACTGATTAAAATGGAAATGGTTTCATAGGACGTGGGAATAATTGGTATCGGACGCAGACGACGATAGCGATCCACTAACCAAAATAGCAAACCGAAGTAAGCGATCGCTACTCCTCCGACACCAAATACTAACCAAAAATTTGTACCATAACCACTCAACAACAACAGTACACTTAATGCCAACCAACTCCAAGCTTGCAGTAACCATACACCTATAGAAAGAGGTTCGCCAACAATCAAGCTATCGCTTAATTTGGCATATGTTTCTAAATTGATGTCTGCTAAAGTAAGTAACTCACTACTATTGCGAAATGGTTTTATCAAACGACGCAGGGCGATCGCTTCCGACTCAGTTGCCGAAAAACCCAACTTCATCAAACTTGTAACAGTTGCACTATTAATATTTGTAGCCATCAACTTGCGGCTTAATTCTATTAATCTTAATCGTTGTTTTGTGTACTCCAAATCATTAGCATCCGCAACTTGTTGTTGTTGACGGAAATTTTGCCCCAAATTCCGCAAGATGTTTTGATTTCCTTGGAATGTGGGTACAGCAAACATCTGTCCAATTTCACCAGGATTACCTAAAATTTTCGCTTGGTTAGAATTAAAAGTTAGACCAGATACATCTAAAAAAGCTTCTTTGGCAAATCTGGCATCGCTAAAATCTGCTTGGTTGAGAATACTTGCACCTTGGAGATTTACCAATTGGTTAAACTCCACTTCTCGAAATATTACAGCTTGCTCAAAAATCGTTTCTTGGAACAAAAGTAATTGATTAAAATCACTTTTAGTGAACTGTGCTTGATTAGCAAAATGCACATGAGAAAAATCAGCGTTTTCTTGCCACTGTACACTATTAAATTTAGCTAAATGCTTAAATTTTGCTTGATTGAAGTTGGCAGATTTTTTGAAAAAACTACCTTGAAAATTAATAGTTTCGTGAAATTGAGTTTGTTTAAAATTAGCTTTATCAAAAAAAATGCTGCTATAAAAATTGCTTGATTGTCGAAAGTTAGCACTACTAAAACTAACAGGACGAGCAAATCTGGTTTCAATCCAGTTAGTGGCTTGGACAAAGGTAGCGTTTTGGGCATCCACAGACTGAAGAAAAAATGTGTTAGAAAACCTCACTTCCCCATTGAACCGAGTTTGCACCAGTGTTAAAGCACCACGAAAAACAGTAATTTCGCTTGATTGAGTTGACTCTGTTCCCAAAAGCGATCGACAATCTTTAGAGTTTGGTAAAGCGTAGGCGTAGCCCGTCGTAGACATCGCCAGTGATTCCAGACAAACAAAGCGCAAACCTTCTAATTCTTGTTGTTCGCTACGAGTAAAAATCGGAGCAATACCTTGAGCATACAAAGGTGTTCTTAAACCCAAATCACTGCCGACAAAATCCCCTAAAATCAAAGCATAACTCAGATCTAAACCCAGAGGTTTTGCACCTAGTTCTTTACGCAACAATTGGTAAAAAACATCGCGAAAAGTAGCATTTTCTGGGCGTAAATCAATCACCATCTTCTGCAAATCCACCGTCAAATTCCCTTCGCGGAGTGTCGGTGTATGCAGTCGTTCTTGTAATAATTCCAGAGTTAAAGGTATGCGTTCTGGTTGTTGTGCTGCCCAGGTAGATACCGGAAAGAAGAGAAGAATTAATAAAACGCAAAGGAACGCAAAGGAAAGCGCGGAGGTACGCAAAGTTTTTTCTCTGCATACCTTTGCGTTTAACCTCTGGGTTCCTCTGCATTTAAAAAATAATTTATGCAAATTGTTCTATTATTCATCCCTAATCAGCAGAACAATTTTACCTGTTACAGACCCACTTTCAAGTAATTGATGGGCTTTAGCGGCTTCTTCTAAAGGAAACTTATGACCAACATGGATTTTTAACTTACCTTCATCAATCCAAGTGGCAGATTGTTCGAGAATTTCTGCATGATGCTGGAGACTTTCTTCTAATCCAAGCAATGCTGGTGTCAGCATTAATTCTAAGCCAATGCGGAGATTACGTAGTCTAGCAGTTTTCCAAACGGTATTGGCATCTGGTTCGAGAATCGTCACAATATCGCCATATACTCGGACTGCGGGGAAAGTTTTGTGAAAGGTTTCGCCGCCTATGGTATCAAAAGCCAACTCTACACCTTCGCCATTAGTCCAATCTAATACCGCTTGCACAAAGTCAGTCTGTTTGTATAAAATTGTGTGGTCAGCACCTAATTGTTTAGCGAAATTAGCTTTTTCTTGAGAACCCACGGTGGTAGAAACGCTAGCACCTTTGAGTTTTGCTAATTGAATTGCTACATGTCCGACACCACCAGCACCGGCATGAATCAGAACTCGTTCGCCAGGTTCCAATCGTCCGCGTTCGTATAAAGCTTCCCAAGCTGTGATTAAAACTAAAGGTGCTGCTGCTGCTTCGGCAAAGGAAATAGACGCGGGTTTACGTGCCACAAACCGCTCATCCACAACGGTATATTCAGCATAATTGCCTTGGTGTGCGCCCAAACCGCCACAGCAAAAATATACTTCATCACCTGGGCGAAAACGTTCTACGCCAGCACCTACAGCTTCCACAATACCTGCACCATCACATCCTAAAATACTTGGCAGGCGATCGCTGTAAAAAGTGCCTCGGCTACGAAGTTTGGTATCAATGGGATTAACACCAGCTGCCACTAAGCGAACTAAAAGTTCAGTGTTTCCCACGGGAACAGTAGGGTTTGGCACGTCCTGTAATTGCAGAACTTCCGGACTGCCAGCTGCTGTCATCAAGACTGCTTTCACGACTCTTTCCTCCTGGCTCTAGATGCACGTTTATTTGCAACTTTAGCGCAAGAGGGTGGATGGAGAGTTATGTTTGACAGTAATGTTTTCAGCTTTTTCTATGAAGATGCGCCATACAGCAAATTGCAACTTGATGAGGTACAGATAATGGTAGAGGCACAACATGTTGTGCCTCTACCCGCGTACTTCATTTATCTGAAATACGCTGTATTTTACAAATAAATAGTACAAACTAAAACCCATATTTCATAGTCAATAGTTGAGAGTTTATCAACTATTGACTACTAAATCTTGGCTAATCTCTTAATGAGATACAGCCACTTTCTCATCCACTATCTGAGCATTTTCAGCAACAATTTTGCGGAATAAATCGC
Organism: Nostoc sp. CCY 9925; assembly: GCF_963920935.1. Lineage (NCBI taxonomy): Bacteria > Bacillati > Cyanobacteriota > Cyanophyceae > Nostocales > Nostocaceae > Nostoc > Nostoc sp. CCY 9925. The sequence continues at coordinate 37,332 of NZ_CAWUDO010000058.1, forward strand.
CTTCAATTGTCTCTTGCTCTGCTAGCAAATCTACTAAACGCTCCAAAACTACGCGGTTTTCTTCCAATAGTTCTTTTGCTTTGATGTAGGAATTATTAACAATTTCGCGGACTTGGGAATCAATTTTGGCGGCAATTTCCTCAGAATAGTCTGATTTATTCATCCAGTCACGCCCCAAAAATACTTCTCCACTCTGATTTTCTAGGGACAGCGGGCCTAATTCTGACATCCCAAACCGCGTAACCATTTGGCGTGCCATTCCTGTTACTTTTTGCAGGTCATCTCCTGCACCTGTGGTGACTTCTGGCTTACCAAAAACAATTTCCTCGGCAGCCCGACCGCCCAAAGTGGCAGTAATACGTGCTTTGAGTTGGGAACGAGAAATCAATCCTTGTTCTTCGTTGGGAGTAAACCAAGTTAATCCCAGTGCTTGTCCCCGGGGAATGAGTGTAACTTTTTGCACGGGGTCGTGGTCTTTGAGCAATGTGCCCACTAAGGCATGTCCAACTTCATGGTAGGCAATTAAGCGCTTGCTCTTGCTATCTACTAAGGCGGTACCTTCCATACCTGCAACTACTCTATCGACAGCATCATCGATTTCTAAGATGGTGACGGCTTCTTTGCGCCTTCTTGCTGTGAGAATGGCAGCTTCGTTGAGTAAGTTGGCTAAGTCTGCGCCTGTGAAACCAGGAGTGCGGCGAGCGATCGCTTCTAATGATACGCTAGGGTCAATCTTCTTATTCCGCGCGTGGACTTGCAAAATTTCCAGTCGTCCTTTCAAATCCGGTGCATCCACCATCACTTGTCTGTCAAAACGTCCGGGTCTGAGCAGCGCCGCATCTAATACATCTGGGCGGTTGGTGGCAGCAATAATAATGATGCCAGTGTTACCTTCAAAACCATCCATTTCGGTCAGCAGCTGGTTGAGGGTTTGTTCTCGCTCATCGTTTCCGCCACCGATGCCAGCACCCCGTTGTCTACCTACGGCGTCGATTTCATCGATAAATATCAGACAAGGTGCATTGTCTTTGGCTTTTTTAAACAAGTCACGCACCCGCGATGCACCGACACCAACGAACATTTCCACAAATTCCGAACCGGAAATACTGAAGAATGGTACACCTGCTTCACCAGCGATCGCTTTTGCTAGTAAAGTTTTACCTGTACCAGGAGGGCCAATTAACAATACTCCTTTGGGAATGCGTGCGCCCACAGCAGTAAATCTTTCTGGCTGTTTCAGGAAGGTAACAACTTCTTGCAGTTCTTCTTTGGCTTCTTCAACCCCAGCAACATCTTCAAATTTCACACCAGTTTTTGCTTCCATTTGGAAGCGAGCTCTGGATTTACCGAAATTCATCGCTTGGCTAGAAGCATTAGTAGAACGACGCAGGAACAGTAGCATTAAAGCTATCAACGGTAAAATCCACATCAGGTTAATCAACAACCCAACAGCAGCCCGACTGTTCGCAGAAGAAATCTCACCAAAATCAACATTCTTATCTTTGAGAATGTTAATTAACTCTGTATTTTGCGCCAAAAGTCTCACCTGTTGCGGTGGTGTGTTCTCTTTTTGCCCCTTGAGATAAACCCTTGCTATCTGTTCGGCTTCATCAAGCTCAACTTTTTCGATTTCTCCCGCCTTCGCTTTTTTGATCAACTCGCCATAATTTAAAGAGTTGCTCTCTGGTTTTTGTGCCAAAACAGGAGTACTCCCAAAAATTCCTGGCAACATCATCAAACTAGCTGCTAGCCCACCAATCCAAGCAACGCGCTTTGATGACCCCTGTTTTATCAACGCTTTTTTTCGCAAATTTGTCATAGTAATTACCCTTTGTCTGCTGGCAGAAGTTGAGCTATGGTTTTATGCCTATTCTTCTAGCAAAAATTCCAATAACTGGAAGTTACGGTTTCTTATCTAGTCTAACTTCCAGACAAAAACATGCCCAAATGTCTCCCAACTATTGCATAAACTCGATGGGCTGGATAATTTTACGCAGAAGTGGTCATAAGCCATAAGTGAGAATACTTGGTGCAACTGGCTCCTGAATTGTTGGTCAAGCCCTTACCCTTGGTAGGGAGAAAAACCAAAAATTTCTCGCAAAATTTTAATTTGACACATTCTGATACAAATCGCTAAGATAAACATAGTCATACCGACTTCGTTTTATTAGTCTTCGTGATAGTAGCTAGTTAGTAGTTTGTGAGTTAATTATGGTAAAAATTGTTGGCATTGGCGGTAGTTTAAGGCCTAATTCCTATACCCACCTGGCTTTGCAGGTTGCGATGCAAAGAGTGGAAGCGTTAGGTGCAGAGGTAGAAATTCTTGATTTACGGGAGTTGCAGCTACCATTCTGTGATGGTGGAAAAGAGTATCCAGAATACCCAGATGTGAAGCGATTGCAGGATACAGTTAGTAACGCTCATGGGTTAATTTTAGCGACACCTGAGTATCATGGTGGCGTGAGTGGTGTTCTAAAAAATGCTTTGGATTTGATGAGCTTTGACCAACTGTCTGATAAAGTGACGGGGCTGATTAGCGTATTGGGGGGTCAGTCTAATAGTAATGCGTTGAATGACCTAAGGCTAATTGTCCGTTGGGTACACGGTTGGGTGATTCCAGAACAAATTGCGATCGGACAAGCTTGGAGTGCTTTCAATCCTGAAGGTAAGCTATTAGATGAGAAGCTTTCCCAAAGATTTGACCAATTTGCCCAGAGTTTAGTTGATAATACTCGCAAGCTACGGGGTGTTAATTAATTGTAGGTTGAGGATGAAATTATTGTAGGGTGTGTTAGGCGCATATTTCAAGATTATTTGTTACGAAAAATATGAGATAAGCGCCTAACGCACCGCTATATAGCAATCCGATTTGATTGGAAAAAATTATTTTAAATCGAGAGAATAAAAACTTTTGAAACTATTGTATTTAATCAGCTAATTTCTCAATCTAATAATACTAATATTAAAAATATGGTGTCTATATTAGACATATCACGTAACCTTTGTAACTTAAATTTAATATCAGAACAAACGTACCAGCAGATAGAGTCTTCAATGGAAGAAGGTGAAATCCCTACCCGTTCGAGGTTGCTCTATGAACTTGGACAGGAGGCAGCGAACCGCCGACTTAACCCTGATTTTTCTACCTTGTTTCAAGTTGCTATTGCATTTGAAGCACCTGCTGAGTTTACTGAGGAAATGCGCTTAGAATTACTCCAACTTTTAGAACAACTCAAACAGTCGGGAGTTATTACCAAACGTGTTTATCAAAGACTAGAAGCAGATATTAAAGCTAGTCATATCAAAATGAATATCGAGCTATTTCATCAAGCCGAAAATCAAATGAAGGTTTATGAAAATTTACAACTCAAAGGTTTAGAACCTTACCTTAAAACCTTGCGTTCTAGTGGTATATTATCTGCTGATGGTTACACCAGATTAATACAAGACATCCAAACAGAAAATATTGCTAGTAACATTGACTTATTTAAGCACTTTAATCATGCAGTAGTTTTTGACATCAACGATTACTATAAAAAACTGTATGATTACTTGCCAAAAATTTATCAAAGCATTGTTAATATGCTCCATGAATCAGGCATAGCAAACATTAAAATTGGTAATTTTTCGGTTGATGATAAAATGATATTTTCAATGTATACGAATGGGAGGAAATATCAGTATAGTTTATATCCAGTTATCAAAAACAAATTTTCTATACCTATCGCTGAAAGAAGAGAATTTTTTTTCTTATTTAATAAAATACTGCGGGATATAGGTTCGCCATATCGACTTTATGACATAGGAACTGTTAGCGACGAATTAATAGGTTTATCAGCGTTAGAAAATACTAACAAATTTGGATTTATTGCACTTAATAATAAGCAATTTAAATTCTTTTTAGATAAATCATATATTTTTGATATCAACAATTTTGATGAACAAGAAAAAGATTTAACAACAGACCGCATAGAGGAAATCATTACAATTTTAGAAAAAATAAGATTATTAAATCACTTAACAGCACAACAAATAAATATAACTAAAGACAATATTAGACAAAGTTATATTACTAACTACAACCAATTATTGCAAGCTTTCGATACTTTTGTTCCTACTATTGATTTGGAAGCCACTTCTATAGAGGATCGATATAACCGACTTATCCGTAAATTTGCAGAGGTTTCACGAGGTAATTTCACACCAACTGACATTTCATTTGACTGGAAAAATAATCAAACTGCTGAAGTTTATTTTAAGTTTAATGGCAAACCCTACAGTGCAAATCTTGAATTTCAAGATGATTTTGCCGATGAGCGTAGGCTATTTAGTTTAATTCTACAATTAGTTGATAAAACTGTACCGAATGGTGGCAGATTTTATCCACTTTATGAGGGGCATGATTATATCATTGGGTACATTTTTTTAACTAGCGAACAGCGCAGATTGCTCGAATCTGAAAAATTGGTTGTATTTTCTCCATAAATATGATTTCAAAAATAAAATACTAGCGGTATACAAAACGGTGCGTTATGGCTAAAGCCATAACGCACCCTACTTAAAATTTTCTGACTACTGAATTCTGAATTCTTTAGATATTTATACTTTGGGGAATTTGGGAAGGTAGCAAGAATTTGTAAGGCATTATTCTTGTACGATTCCGTTGAGTAATTTCTTGCTCAATTGCTTTGAGTTGATTTTGAAAAGTCGCCAAGGCTGAACTAATTTGTGGCTTGGATTTAAAATATGAGTTGGAGTATTGCCCTAGCTGTGTATAGTAAACTGAGCCAAGCAAATAAGTTACATTCAGTTGAGTTTTAGCTTGTTCTAGGGAAGGTAGCATACTCATAAAGTCGCCTGGTTCGTTGGGATTTGTGGGTGCTGGAGAGTAACTGGCTAGAGGAAAGGCTGGTGCATAGGTCATGAGTTCGCCTTGGGCAAAATTAACCGCAGCGTGTTGGGCGCTAGCTGTAAAAATAATGGTGGAAACCGCGTCAATTAGATAATCTAGGGTTTTAATTGTGCCTGAAGCATCTTCACCAAAATTCTGGAGGCGGCCTCCTTGTTGGGAAATTAATTCTTTTGCCCAATTTTGTAAAGCTTGGTCTGCTAGTAGTTGTTGCCCATTAGTATAGTAACTACTCAAATAGGCACGTACCCATTGATGAATAGCATTCCAAATCAGCAGTCCATCATCTCGATAAGGATATTCAGGTAGTTGAGAAACTCGGTCAACACCGCGACTTGTTAAAGTGTTGGGAAACATTGCATCGTTGAAATGATGCAAATAATCTTGGGCAGCTTGAACAGTGAGTTGGCGATCGCTTTCTATTGTACTAGCTAAAAGTTCATCAACTTGACGGCGATCGGCAATCAAAAGTTGATGTGCGCCGTAATTGATTAATATAGTTCCTTCAAAGTGAGGTTCCAGTAAAATCCTTAAATGGTGGTTTGCTGGTAACCGCCGCTTAGTAGCAATTACAAAAGGTTCGATAAATAAGTGAGTGCGACCAAGATGGCTAACTAGTTCATGGTAATTGCTATCTGCCATTTGCACAATGCTTTTGGCGATCGCCCAGTTCTCGCCATCAAGAGGTGTAAACACTGGGTGTTCAGGTTGGCATTGAATAGCTACTGGAATTAAAGACCGAGATGGGTTGCTAGATGGTGGTACTACAAATAATGCTAAAGGTGAATATATATATTTTTTTTGATTCGGAAAACTACCATTTTCCATATTTTTTAACTTAGAATAATCAGCTTTATAAAGCCGACCTTCTTGCCTCGCTGCTTCCAGAGAATCGTTGGGAATCCCGATAATTTGTTGGTATTGTTCGTTGCTAATCAGTAAAGCCTTGTCTTGTTGTGATACCTGTTGCAGCATCAGCGGATTTGGTCCAGCAACCTGCATATAACCAAAAACTAAATCCTCTTTAAACCTAGAGCTAATTTCTGGGAGAGATATTTTAACAAATAATTTATTATAATCTTCAATATTTCGCTTTATTGGAGATTCTTGTCTAGAGAACTCAACTTCCATAGAGGATGGATAACTGTCTTTTAATCCCAATAATTGAGCATGAGAATTAAGTATTTTCTGGAAAGCAGAACTTAATAAATCTGTGACTGAATCTTCTAAACTAAATGGTGCTAAAAATTCCACATTTCCGGGACTTTTGTGAAATTCATGCAATTCAAATTCCTCATCAATACTTTTGATTTGTTCCTCAAAATCTGAGATTTTTTGGGTATCAAATGAAACAATACTTGAGGGATCGTGACTAATGATTTTTTCGGTAATTTCTTGAGTAATTGATGCCAGGTTCAAAGCAATTTTTTCTAAATCTGCGCCACTCTCAGCATCTTTAATTTTTTGCTCCATATTTTCTAAAGCTTGTACCTTACTATCGAGGGCTGAGCTATTGTTTTGGGTATCAGCATCGAGTTCATAAGACACATTAGAATCTGAGGAATTAGGAAAGTTAGTTAGAGTATCATTTACCAAAATCAGCGTTATTTTTTGAGCGACGGAAAGTACCCATTTTAAATTCGGTAACTCTTGAATTGGAACCTGTATTTTAATGACTGGCAATGGGAGAGCGCCCGTCATAGCTAAAGGAGGGATATAATTATAATTGTAGTCATATTGCATGTATTGTAAAGAAGCTTTACTAAGTTTTACTAACTTATATAAAAGAATCAGAAGACTTTGCACATCTGTCTTTGAGAGACTTAAAGAAGAAGATATAACGTGAGAAGCTAGAGACATATTTGCTCCTATTTTGAGTAAATTTTTCCTAACAATATCAAACAAATAGATCTAAGAATTAGATATACAAGTCTTGTAAGTAAATCAAGTCCGCCAATTGTCATACTGGCTTTTTGCCGCAGGAATGTCACCTTACCATCCGTGGCTCATCAAGAAAACATCTGTGATTCACTGCTCAGATTGCCTAGATTTATATAAGATATTTATTACTTTTTTGCTAATTAGTTTTTCATTGTTTTCGCGTTCTTTGCCATTAGCATCAAAAGCGATGAAATAGTAGGTCAAAAAAGTTTCAATTAATGTTTCTGGCATGTGTAAATCTTTCTATTTCAGCGTTGAATTTCATTAAAAGAGCAAGGAAAATAGTGCATTAATTACACAAAAATTTGGCTGCTGTTTGATAACCAGGACTTACGCACTGAAGCTTGAAACCCTGATCCCCCCTAACCCCCTTGAAAAGGGGGGAATGTCTAAAGCCCCCTTTTTAAGGGGGTTGGGGGATGTGAGTGCGTAAGTCCTGATAACAACACCCCTATTTTTTTGCCAATAAATGCTTTTGGATACTCAATACAGTAGTGAAATGATGGTGTTTTTTTTTCGTAATCTCTCGATATTTGCGTCGGTCTACACTTTCATCACCATTACTCAGGTTTTGGCGCATCTTTACACAGAACTGGTATGAGATAATTAGCCCCAAAAGCTGCTAAGAGCTACTAAAAATTGTTGCTGCGTGACCAGTCATATCATGTCTGGTTAAAGACTTATCATTAGGGCTGACATGGTGGACGCTCTGACGCACAGAAATTTTTATAGTAAGTGATTACCGAGACTTTGATATCAAGAGATTGTAATCTTTTATAACCTAGCAGATGTGATATTACTGGTTACAGAATAACTTTAACAATTCCAGTTTACCTGAGTGATAGTACTGAGTTTGAACGGAATTTTACCTAAAACTCAGATGAAAAAAATAAATGTATATCAGTATTTTAGTGCAGACAGAAACGAAGGCTTGAAGAGTATCTGCAACGGTGTGATATCAAGATTTGAACTGCATCTATGCCTGAAAGTAAACATCAATTTGGAGTGGGCAAAGCTTTGCCCACTTACAAAATTAAGCTTAATGGTGGTGGTGGTGATGGTGATGGTCAGCTAATTGGGGGTTAACTGCCACAGTTTGCTCTGACAATAACTGTGCAATATGAGCATCAGCCCATTCAGCAGCGATCGCTAAAAATTCCGGATGGTCGTTAACGCAAGCCATTTGTACGTAGTTTATACCATGATGCTGTTTTTCCAAAGCATGGATGATGTGGTGTACATCCAACAGAGTTTCATGGTTTTCCGTAGCAAAGCCTATTGGCATAAATACCACTACTTTTGCACCTAATTGAATCAAGTTATTTGCTGCCTGTTGTGCATTTGGCTGCGTCCATTCAATCAGAGGTGTATCGTGATTAAGCCAACCTACCGAGATTAAAGGATAGCGGTTAATCAACTTATCTCGTACTAAATCGTATAGCGCCTGACTTTCAGTAATTCCAGAAGTAAATCCTTTGGCTTTGTGCGGACAACCGTGATTCATCAGCACAATACCGATTTGAGAAGGTAGGTAAGCTGCTGCTAAATCAGCGTTAATTTTCTCCTCAACTAAATGAGCCATCAAATCGATGTAAGCTGGTTCGTTGAAGAAAGAAGGAATGTAGCGCTGTGCTTTAACCCAGTGTTCTTCACCATCAGTCAACTCGACAAGAGCATTGTTAACTTGTTCGATGGCAATCCCACTAGTAAAGATAGAATCAACAACTAGCAGTGGATAAATTAGCAGCTTATCAAAGCCTTGGTTTTTGATTTCTGCCAAAACTTGTTTGGGTAAGAAGGGGGCGCAAAAGTTGAAAGCTTTGAAAACTTGGACATTATTGCCCCATTTTTCTTGTAAATTCTTCTCAATCCCAGCACGTTGCTGTTCAAAGATGGCGTTGTGTGGAGAAATGAAATCGTGGTGTGTGTGTCCCCACTCATGACGGTCAAATAGTGCCAGAAGTCTTGCTAGGGGGGGATAAATCCAGGTTGGCACTGGTGCGAATTTGGCGGTGAGTAGATTCAAAGCCTGTTCGTTATAGTTGGCGAAATCTTCGTAGCTTTCAACTTCGCCGTAGCCCATAAGTAGTACGGCTACACGGTCTTTACTTGACAATTGTTCGTGAGTATGTTGTAGTTTTTCGGGCGTTGCAACCACAATAACTTCCTCAATATAACCAGAGTGCAGAGAGATATAAAGTTAGGGGATAGCTTGAACATTTCCCCTAATAGTAAATTATTATCACATCCCCCCGGATGGGATAGGTGTAAAAATCAAAATAATACATCAAAAGACATAATTTGGTTACTACTGCATAGATAAAAGCACTCTAAGGGCTGTAAATGTCAGGACTTAATGAGAAATTCAGTCCAGTCCACTAAGCGTGGACTTCAGCTATTAGCTCAGGATTTTATCAATACTCTCTGGCAATAATTAGATAAATTGAAATTATAATTTTGAGTGATGTCAGAATAGTTGAAGCTGCACATACAATCCTCAGGAATTGTGTTATTAATATTAGCCTTAAACAGATTGAACGATTAATATATAAATTTGGTCAATTTCACGCCCTGTCTCTCATATTTTCTGCTATCAAAGCAAATTCAGACTCTGGAATTCAAATTAGCGATGCCTGCGGTGGGTTACGCCTACGCACTCAGAGATGATAGAAAGTATTATCCCTGTATCTGAATTGTTTGGGCGTAAAATTATGTAATTTTACGATTAATTCAGTTTTATTTATAACTAAAATTTTATTTAAAATCTTCCTCGCATCTACTGGCACATCTTATATACAACGCGAACAGCTAATAGATCCTTGTAGTAGGTTTAAGCTATTAATAATTTTGAAAGCTGCCACGCACAGACAGATGAGCATCATTATTTGCCCTGGAATCCACGATCCAGTCTTCACCCAATCTTTTATATCGGCATGGTTAGATACTTCTCATGGCTCAATTACCGAAAATCAAGCTAAGATACTGGTTTTTCCGGGTAAGGATTTTCTGAGTTTATCAGCTTTGCACATTTTAGAGTTTTTGCGCGATCGCCTCAACAACTCTTTGGAATCGCCGCTGATATTCATTAGCTTTAGCGCTGGCGTAGTCGGGGCAATAGGAGCGGCGTATTTGTGGCAACTCTTGGGTGGTCGTGTGAAAGCGTTTATTGCTATAGATGGATGGGGAGTGCCACTACAAGGTAATTTCCCGATTCATCGGATGAGTCATGATTATTTCACCCATTGGAGTTCTAGTTTGCTTGGGATTGGGCAAAATAACTTTTATGCAGAACCAGGAGTCGATCATATGTCAATTTGGCGATCGCCTGAAACTGTACAAGGTTGGTGGGTAGATTCATCCATTGGAATTTTTCCCCCCAAAGGCTATCTGAGTGCAGCTGAATTTTTGCGTATGCTGTTAGAACGCTATGAAGCCAATTAATCCGGACAATGGAGTAACTAAGTGAGAAATAGGAGATGGGGGAGTGTGGGAAGTATGAGGAGATTATAAAAAAGCTTCCCACTCTTGGCACACCTCCTACACTCCCCAGTCCCCATACCCCATGCCCCATCTACCTAAAGTAACTGATGTTTCCAACAGAACCTGCCGCTGTTAATAACGGGTTTAGCGCACTGCTAAAAAACCGTGGTTTTATGCTCCTGTGGATTGGGCAACTAGTTTCCCAGTTAGCAGATAAGGTCTTCTTTGTTTTGATGATTGCTCTGCTGGAGAACTACTCACCACTTCCTGGGTTGGCACAAAACTCGATGTATTCAACTTTGATGCTGTCGTTTACAATACCAGCAATTTTGTTTGGTTCTGCCGGCGGTATCTTTGTTGACCGTTTGCCAAAAAAGCTGATTATGGTCGGCTCAGATGTTGTGCGTGGAATATTAACGCTGTGTCTTCCCTTGTTACCAAGGGAGTTTTTGATTCTCTTAATCCTAACTTTTGCCATTTCCACAGTCACACAGTTCTTTGCCCCAGCGGAACAAGCCTCCATTCCCTTGTTGGTGAAGCGAGAAAATTTGTTGGCAGCCAACGCACTATTTAGCAGCACCATGATGGGAGCTTTAATTGTTGGCTTTGCCGTAGGAGAACCGATTTTGAGTTTGGCGAAAAGCTTGATGGGGGAAGAATACGGTCAAGAACTTGTGGTTGGAGGACTATACATATTATCTGCTGGCATCATGCAGCCGATTAAGTTTAAAGAACACAAACTACCAAAGGAACATCAAGACGAAAATCACCCTTGGGCTGAATTTACCGCGAGTCTACGCTATCTCAAGAAAAATCGTTTGGTCTTGAACGCGATGCTGCAACTGACAACCTTATATTGTGTATTTGCAGCCTTAACGGTGTTGACGATTCGATTAGCCGAAGAGTTTGGTCTCAAAGAAAAACAGTTCGGCTTTTTCTTAGCAGCAGCCGGGGTAGGTATGGTACTTGGTGCGGCACTTTTAGGTCACTGGGGTGATAAATTGCACCACAAGCCCTTACCTTTAATTGGATTTTTGATGATAGCCCTAGTTTTAGCAGTGTTCACTTTTACTCACAATTTAATGCTGGCCCTTGGACTGTGTGCAATTTTAGGTATCGGTGCTGCCTTTATTGGTGTGCCTATGCAAACTTTAATTCAACAGCAAACACCATCAACAATGCATGGTAAAGTGTTTGGCTTTCAAAATCATGCTGTCAACATCGCCTTATCTGCACCCTTGGCAATCACTGGGCCGTTAACCGATGCTTTGGGATTGAGAACGGTGCTTGTGGTTATGAGTGTTGTTGTCGTACTTGTCGGCGTTTGGGCTTGGAAAAATACCCGCAGAGTCTTGCAAGACGTAATTTAACTAATGTAGGCTAATACTCTGGCTTTATTTTTAATCTATAAATTAAATTAATCGCAATTTAATTGAAGTTTTCTATTAAAATGAAATCTTAACTACAGAAGTCAGCATTAACTTTAGCTATAGTCTGAGGTTTGACCGTGCGTTCACAAAGTGTCTCCGTTGGAGAATTGCCTTCCCAAATCAGTATTCCACAAACCGAGAATCAGAAAAACTCCCGTAATTCAAACCCGCCAGTCGTGCCCAAACGTGCATCTGGCGGTTTTGCTCTGCTTGACAGCCTTCATCGCCACGGTGTTGAGTATATTTTTGGTTATCCTGGTGGGGCGATTCTGCCAATTTACGACGACCTGTACAAAGTGGAAGCTACTGGTGCGATTAAGCACATTTTAGTGAGACACGAACAAGGCGCAGCCCACGCTGCCGACGGTTACGCGCGTGCCACGGGGAAAGTGGGAGTATGCTTTGGCACTTCTGGTCCAGGAGCAACTAACTTGGTAACAGGCATCGCCACAGCCTACATGGATTCGATCCCGATGATTGTAGTCACGGGACAGGTTTCACGTCCAGCGATCGGTACAGATGCGTTTCAAGAAACCGATATCTACGGGATTACGCTACCAATTGTCAAGCACTCCTATGTAGTGCGCGACCCCAAAGATATGGCGCGAATTGTGGCTGAAGCCTTTCACATCGCTAGCACAGGGCGTCCAGGGCCAGTTTTAATTGATGTCCCCAAGGACGTAGCTTTAGAAGAATTTGAGTATGTGCCTGTGAAACCAGGCTCAGTAAAGTTACGCGGTTATCGTCCCACAGTCAAGGGAAATCCCCGGCAAATTCAAGCAGCAATTCAGTTGATTAGCGAAAGTCGCCGTCCACTTCTGTATGTAGGTGGTGGTGCGATCGCCGCTTCTGCCCACGAAGAAATCAAACAATTAGCTGAGTTATTCAATATCCCCGTCACCACAACCTTAATGGGGATCGGCGCCTTTGACGAACATCATCCCCTAGCTTTGGGAATGTTGGGAATGCACGGCACCGCTTACGCTAACTTTGCCGTTAGTGATTGTGACTTGCTAATTTGCGTCGGTGCAAGATTTGACGATCGCGTCACAGGCAAATTAGATGAATTCGCCTCCCGCGCCAAAGTAATTCACATCGACATCGACCCCGCAGAAGTCGGCAAAAACCGCATTCCCGAAGTACCCATCGTTGGCGATGTGCGAAACGTCTTAATTGACTTGTTACGTCGCTGCAAAGAAACAGGCGTCAAGGCGACACCAAATCAAAACCAAGAGTGGTTAACTAAAGTTAACCGTTGGCGGGAAGAGTATCCTCTAGTAGTACCCCAGCATACTGACAGCATTTCACCCCAAGAAGCGATCGTAGAAGTCAGCAGCCAAGCACCAAACGCTTTCTACACCACAGATGTCGGACAACATCAAATGTGGGCAGCGCAATTTTTGAAGAATGGCCCAAGACGCTGGATTTCTAGCGCAGGTTTAGGAACCATGGGTTTTGGCCTACCTGCGGCCATGGGCGCGAAAGTCGCCTTTCCTGATGAAGAAGTCATCTGTATTAGCGGTGATGCTAGTTTCCAGATGTGCTTACAGGAACTTGGAACTTTATCACAATATGGCATTAATGTCAAGACGATAATTATTAACAATGGTTGGCAAGGGATGGTACGCCAATGGCAGCAAGCCTTCTATGGCGAACGTTACTCATCCTCGAACATGGAAGTAGGGATGCCAGACATTGAATTATTGGCAAAAGCCTATGGAATCAAGGGTATGGTAATTAGCGATCGCAGCGAATTAAAAGATGGGATTGCCGAAATGCTGGCACACAATGGCCCGGTAATTGTGAATGTCCACGTTACCAGAGATGAAAATTGCTATCCAATGGTAGCTCCTGGCAAAAGCAACGCTCAAATGGTCGGCTTGCCCAAGCAACAGCCCAAAGTCCCAGCAGAGCCAGTTTATTGTAGCAACTGCAATGCGAAAAATGCTCCTACGCATAACTTCTGTGCTGAATGTGGAACGAAGTTGTAGGAGGGACTGGGGATTAGTGGAGAAACATTAGAGGGCAAACACCCAATTTCTAGTTCTGAATACCTATTATTCAATCCCCCAATTCCCAATCCTCAGTACCCAGTCACTAATCCCCAGTCCCCAATCCCTAATAAGCCGTCTTTATACGCAGAGGATAGATTTCTCTGCGTATTTTTTGTGAAACAAATATTCATATCAATAACTAATAGCATTTGTATTTTTACTCATTTTTTGGGAATTCTAAATCTACGAGGTTGTATAAACCCTAAGGTATTACTTCCTCAAATATCACGTAACTTTTAAAGGATAATTATGCCTCAACGCAAGTTGCCCAAAGGCCGTAGTGCTAGTTCAGTTGCTTTAGAACCAGAAGTTGCGATCGCAATTATAGGACTTTTTTCCGCAGCTGCTGATGGTGAAGGTATTTCTTCAACAGAAGAATATGCTTTGAGTGAATTTCTCAGTCAGGTTGGTTTATTTGAAGATTACTCTGATGATGACTTTGAAGAATTGACCGATAAAGTCGTCAGCTTGATTGAAGAAGAAGAACCTGAAGACTTAGTAGCCCAAGCGATCGAATCCTTACCAAATAGAGCTTATCGAGAAGCTGCATATATCACCGCTATCTTAGTGGTGGGGATTGACGAAGAAGTACCCGAAAATGAACAAGATTATATCTCTGAACTTCAGGAAAGCTTAAGAATTTCAGACGAACGAGCGCAAGAACTAATAGATGAAATATTCGGCGAAGAAGAGGAGTAATCCTTTTGAAATTGCAGCCTCAGTCATCTACCATCGTTAATTTGAGGTTGCCAATTTAGAGTATGAAATAATTTTGTTGAACTTGAGTTGTTCAGATTCCCGACTTCATGAAGAAGTTGGGAATCTTGCACGTTATCAACAAAGAATAAAGCCTCTGTTCCTGTATTCAGCTAAGATGAAATTGGTACATTTTTAAATGCGGCTGTATCTGGCACAAAAATGTCCAAATTATTGATACCATCGGGAACTCTTAGCCAGACATAAGCATCTGCGGAGGCTTGTGGACGTACTTGGAACAAAGAAACGCTTCCTGTTGAGCGATCTAAAGCAACTCCTTTGTATGTTTCGCTAGTGTCAGGATTACGGGCTGTTGTACTAGAAACCGATATGATATCACTACCAGAAACTCCGTCTGTGGCAAGCCGACGGATACGCATTTGCACATTTATGACATCACGGTTTCCAGTTTGTGGATCTTTAATTCGCTTGGCTGAAAGTAATTCCACTTCTGCCTTGTTGCCAAAAGCAGGCTGCACAAATTGACCGGGTTGAATTGCTGAGCTAGTAGTAGCTGGCGATGGTGATGCTGTTGGTTCTTTTGAAGGAGTTGTAGTTGTAGGACTTGGCACTTGAGTGCGAGTGCTATTGCTTAGTGTATTAGTGTTGGTGGCATTTAGCGTCTCTCGCAGCGTGAAAAGTTCGTAAGCTACATAACCGCTACATCCTAAAGCCAAAGTAGAGAGTAATACAGCCACACTAGATAAAAATGTACTCACACCGTTGCCTCGATTTCGTATTTATGTAAATTTAGGTTAATCTACCTTTCGATTTTATCTTGAAGAAGCCTTAAAAATTTCAGACGAACGAGCGCAAGAACTAATAGATGAAGTGTTTGGAGAACAACAGGAGTACTGAGTGAAATTGCAGCCTCAGTCATCTACCATCGTTAATTTGAGGTTGCTAATTTAAAGTATCAAATAATTTCGCCTCAAGAGCTAGAAATGGATTTGTAATATTTAAGGCGATCGCATTTCAATACGGTTTGGTTAAAGGGAAAAGGGTAATTTCAAACCTTTCCCCTTTTCCCAGCCCACATCATAGATCAAGAGTGCTTATCCGAACCGGATTAGATCGCATTTTTGTTTGGCAATTCGTCAAACCATCTCACAATTCCCAGTCCCGAGATCATCACAGCCAAGCGCGGTCATATTGAACAGGCCAGAGTTTATCGTGTCCGAGTTGTTTGGCTGCCAGATGTGGCCAGTAAGGATTGCGGAGTAGTTCACGTCCTAACAGGACTATATCAGCTACTTCTGTGCGAATTAGTTCGTCAGCTTGTTCTGGAGATGTTATTAACCCTACGGCTCCTGTATAGATGTTAGTTTTACGCCGGATACGTTCGGAAAATTGAGTTTGATAACCAGGTTTAACTGGGATGTTGATCCCCGGTATCAGTCCCCCTGATGAAGTATCAATGAGATCGACTCCTAGAGACTTAAGTTTGTCACTTAAAGCGATAGTTTGCTCAATGTCCCAGCCCTTGTCTACCCAGTCAGTGGCAGAAATGCGTACCCAAAGTGGATATGTCTGAGGCCAAACCTCTCGGATTCCTTGAACCACTTCTATTAACAAACGAGTACGGTTTTCAAAGCTACCACCATAATCATCTTCACGATGGTTAGAAAGGGGTGAGAGAAACTGGTGTAGTAAGTAACCGTGGGCAGCATGGATTTCAATCACCTTGAAACCAGCTTGTAGAGAACGTTTAGCAGCTTGGATAAAGGCGTCAATAACTTCTTGAATTCCTTCAATACTTAGGGCTTCAGGCACAGGGCTATCTTTGCTAAAAGCGATCGCACTGCTGGAAACTAAGGGACGCCAACCTTCCTGAGATTCATCGAGCACTTTTCCACCTTTACTCGGTTTGGCAGTGCTGGCCTTCCTGCCTGCATGAGCAAGTTGAATACCTGCAACAGCTCCAAAGTTATGAATTAATCCCGCAATCTTGGCTAAAGTTTGGATGTGTGCATCTGACCAAATGCCCAAGTCTTGCGGGCTAATACGTCCACGTGGTTCCACAGCTGCTGCTTCTGTTAGCACTATACCTGCACCGCCAACTGCACGAGAAGCTAGATGTATCATATGCCAATCGTTAGCATATCCGTTTGTACTGGAATATTGACACATCGGTGAAACAGCGATACGGTTGCGAAAAGTAACTTCTCGAATCCTGAATGGTTCAAACAGGTGTGGCATCGGTGTTGATTCCTTCTCTTGGTATGTGATGCGGAATAGGTTTGCAGTATAAACGCAAAAAGCAGCGGCTAAAAAAACACTACTTCCGTGCGTCAGTGAATAACTATCAATGATTAGATTGCTGTGGTTTTTACACCTTATTATCATGCACTGGCTATGGAATCAAATGCTTTGTGAATCGCTAGAGGCGCGATCGAGACTGACAGGAGTAGTCTTAAAATCAGGCTTTTGGCTTTGCAACTCCCAAATATCGTATTGTACTTCTTCTTGATCCACCAATAACTGTAGATGTTCTGGTAATTTGGTTGTTTGCCAAACTGACCAAACTTCTCCATATAAACACTCTCTTTCAAGTTGTCCAAAAAACATTGGTTTATTCTCCAGTAGTATCGCGGTTAATAAGTCTAGTGGTCTTGTATTCGTAATAACTAAATTTGAGAAAATATCAAAAATAATTGATATAAACTATGTATAATTCTCAAATTCGGCTATTTTTATCTATCTATTTCTTCAGCAGCATAATTAATCATGATTATTGCAACACATAGTTATGATGCTAAGAAAATTAATAAAAATAATAGAATTATCAATCGAAGATTCTCATAAAATGAAAATTTCTACTTAGATGATGTTTGAAAATTACTGGTTAAGGTATCTAAAACTTTAGATCCTTCTAAATCCTGCTTAAAAAGGAGAACTTTGAGAGGGCTATTCCCTGCTTTTGAGCATTGACAGGCGTAGTTTGCTGCTGCTTCGCCTGTCCAATATCCGGAAGAGTTTGCCCAGGCGGTGTATGACTACCACCACCAATAAAGCCACCACAAATTAATTCTCGTGTTGCAGCATCACCGGCAGCATAAAATGGCCCACCCCCGATGACTAGAACATCAGCCTCTAAATCTAGTTGGGAAAAAGCAGTAGAACTATTGCCTAACTCAGATAAATTTGTACTCATGATTTGATCTCCTAAATTTTGGGAATTGAGGATTGGATACCAGAGTTAACTTCCAATGCTGTGTTCTGTTTCCGTTTTCATGATTGGATACAGGGGATTAGGAAGAATCATCCCTTTGCCCTCTAATAGTCTCCAGTCCTCAGCCCCAGACATAACTCTCAAGACACTAAATTTGAGTTTATTAGCTAACTTACTCAATTTTTTGCCTAAAATACGATAAGTCAATCAAATTACCGTATTTTATATTTATGAGATTTACATATATCGTGCTAAAAAACAAGAGGCGATTAAAAATTTTATTGACTTTTATCAATAAAATTTGATGCAGCCTTACAAACAAATGGTATTGATTGTAGGTTCCGACAGCCCTACCTTGGACAGGTTTCCTGACTAATAAGACTTACGCAAAAACTCCTCAAACTCTTATTTCTTTGTGTCCTACCCTGCGGGAAGCCAGTTTACGTCTAAGTAAGTCGGCGGGGAAATTTATAACTATGTAACGAAAAGTTAACCGTAGAG